>DAORHX010000007.1:0-29318 GCA_035438245.1 Rubrivivax sp. | reverse complement strand
GGCAGCATCAACATCGAACTACCTGCGCATAGTTGGGACATGCGCATAGGGGTCGCTATGGAGAGCTCTCCATAGCGACCCAATGCAGCCGCTCGGTCGCTCGCCAAGCCGTCGGTCAGGCCTTCGGTAGGTCACAAGGCACGACTCGAACCCAGGCCGCTGAACCCGTTGGGGCGAGCCCACCGTGAGCAACAGGTCGACCGGCGCCACTGGGAAGGAGAGATTGCTCGCTGATTTCTGCGCGCACTGAAGCTCAGTCGGCGCTCGGCGACGCGGCACCGGCCCGGTACTCGTTGGGGGTGCGGCCGGTCCAGCGCTTGAAGGCATGGCGAAAGCTCGCGGCGTCGCTGAAACCCAGGGCGGCGGCGATGTCGTCGACCTCGAGGAACGAGGTCGACAGGTAGTCGACGGCCAAGGCTTGGCGCACGCTCGCCAGCAGTTCCTTGTAGGTCGTCCCCTCCTCGTCGAGCCGTCGCCGCAGCGTCCGGGCGGTGATGCACAGCACCGCCGCGATCTCGTCGATGCCGGGAAAGCGGCCCGGTGTTCGCGTCAGTTCGGCGTATACCCGGCGGCTCGTGCCCGAGTTCCACTTGTGGTCCTCCAACAACTTGGCGCAGGCTGCCGAGACCTGGGTCGCGGCGATGGGGTTCGCGAATTGGGGTGGCCGGTCCAGCCACTCGACTGGGTAGTCCACTTGCGTGCGAGGCTGATCGAAGGCGACGGTGCATTCGAGCACCCGTTCCAACAGGCCGGCATGCCTCGGACGCGGCAACGCGAAGCCCGCGCGCGCGGGCACGCACCAGGCGCCCATCACGTGCTTCGTGAGGCTGACGTGCGTGCCGAGCTGCATTTCCAGCAGCGCGCGAAACAGATCGGTATCGACGTCGGGTAGCGCGGCTTCGTCGAGCGTCGGGAGAACCCATGAGGCCACGTCGTGCTCCACCTCGAAGGCAATCCGCATGACCGGTGTGGCAAGTGCGTGATAGCGCACGGCGAGTTCGCAGGCACCGCGCATCGACTCGGCGCACGCCAACGCATAGCCGTACATGCCGTAGTCGGTGAGGCGCATCCCGCCCCCCACGAGTGCGGCCCACCCCGCCTTTGGCGACAGCCTGCCGGCGTTACGGCACACCACGAGGAACTGATGGACCGAGATCCGAGTGTGGGCACTCGAGGCTTCGGCCTGCGACAGACTGGAGCCGGCCAGCAGCAGCTTGGTGTCCACCCCCAGTTCACTCAGGGCGCGCATGACGGCGTGCACCTTGAACGGCGCGTACCGCCTTTCGTGTAGCGCAAGCGCCGTGTTCGGTCTCGGTGTCGTACTCATGACGTGTCCTTAAGTCGCACTGTCGCCTTCCGCATTCTCCACACGGAGAACCCGGGGCGGTTCAATCGGCTACCTCACGCCGCCGGTGGGCCTGAACCTGATCGTCGCCATGGCGGCCTTCAAGGTGGCCTTCGGCACCATCGTCAGGTCGGTGATCCCGTTCATCACCATCATGCTGATCTGGCTGGTGATCGTGATCGTCTACCCGACCCTGTCGCTGGGCTTGCTGGGCAGATGAACACCGACGCCGCGCTGCGCGAGCGCGCGGCGCGCGTCATCCCCGGCGGCCTGTGGGCCACACGCGCGCGCAGGGCCTGCCGGCCGGCTATCCGCAGTTCTTCTCGCGCGCCGATGGCTGCCGGCTGTGGGATGCCGACAGGCCGCGAGTACATCGACTTCATGTGCAGCTGGGGCCCGGTGATGCGGGGCCATCACGATGCCGACGTGGATGCCGCTGCCGCCGCCCAGGCACGTGCAGGCGATGCGATGAACGGCCCGGCCCCGGTGCTGGTGGACCTGGCCGAGTTCTTCACCGCCTTGGTCGCGCATGCCGACTGGGCGCTGTTCGCGAAGAACGGCACCGACGCGACGACGATTGGCGTGACCACCGCGCGCGCCGCGGCGCGCGCGCGAGGCCGCGGCGTCGATCTTCGTCACCGGCTCGTTCTGGTGCGGCGCCGTGGCCATGGCCTCGGCACTGGCCACCTTGCGCAAGCTGCAGGCGCTGGACGGCATCACCCACATGCAGGCGATGGGCCAGCGGCTGCGCAATGGCCTGGACGCGCAGGCGAGGGCCATAGCTTCGACATCCGCCAGAGTGGCCCGCCGCAGATCGGCGCATAGGATTCCCAAACGCTCCCTCGAAATCCCCGACGCGGGAGCCGAGGTCGGCCAGGCTCGCGGGCGAACTGGCCGACGCGTTGCACCAGCACCTGTTGGCGCAGCAGCGGGTGCGGCGCGGGATGAGGCGGGATGTGGTGATCACGCCTGTGGGGCAGCAGGCCCTGCGCTTCCGTTGTCGGCGCCGTGAGGCGGCGCGGCGCCTACCCCGCGTGCGCGCGCAGCCAGGCCACGATGTCGGCGGTGACCTCGTCGCGGTTGGTCTCGTTCAGGATTTCGTGGCGGCCACCCGGGTACAGCTTCACCGTCACATCGGCCAGGCCGGCATCGTGGTAGCGCTGGCCCAGCAACTGGATCAGCGCGCCGCCGCCGGCCAGCGGGTCGGCGTCGCCCGACGCGATCAGCACCGGCAGGTCACGGCGGATGCCGGCCAGCCGCGCCGGGTCGGCCACCCGGGGTGCGGGTTCGAACAGGGCGGGAATCACATCGGCCGGCACGTCCCAGCCGCACCAGGGGTTCGCCACGTAGGCGTCCACCTCGGCGGGGTCGCGGGACAGCCATTCGTAGCCCGTGCGGTGCTCGAAGCCCGCGTTGAAAGCTTCGAGACCGGCGGGGGCGTCGGCGGGAGCGTAGGCCATGGCGGCGGCGAATGCGTCCAGCGCGGTCGAGCCGGACAGCACTACGCCCGCCCAGGGGGCGGCGTGGTCGAGCAGGGCCGCCTGCGCGGCGAACGAGCCCATCGAATGCCCGAAGAGGAACAGCGGCAGGCCGCCGTGCCGCGCGCGAAGCGCGGCGCCGAACTGGACCACATCGGCGATCAGGCCGCCGAACCCGGCGGCACCGAAGTCGCCCAGCCGTCCGTTGGCGGTGCGTCCGTGCCCGCGGTGGTCGACCGCGTGGACCACGAAGCCGGCGGTGTTCAGCGCGTGGGCAAAGCGGTCGTAGCGCTCTCCGTGTTCGGCCAGCCCGTGGGCGATCTGCACCACGCCGGCGGGCTGGTCGTCCACGTCGGACCAGGTGTAGGTCACCACGCGGGTGCCGTCGGCGTCGGAGAGGAAGGAGGAAGTGGAGGTGGTCATCGTTTCATTCTCGGTTCGCTGTGGTGCTGCACGACCCAGGGAAAACGGCAAGACTCGGCGCACGCCAACGCACAGCCGAACATGCCGTAGTCGGAGAGGCGCATGCACCTTGAACGGCGCGTACCGCTTTTCGCGCGGCGCAAGCGCCGTGTTCGGTCTCGGTGTCGTACTCATGACGTGTCCTGGAATCGCACTGTCGCCTTCGGCAATCTCCACACGGAGAACCCAGGGAAACTCCTTAGCCACTGTCCTCGGCGATGCGCATCCTGTCCTCGCCCGACATTTACGCCGAAGCGTTCAGACCCGACAGTCCTGCTCCAGCAAGCCACCTCGCAGAGCGCGGTGTCAACACAAGCAGGAGACATGCATGGGCACTCGCCACTGGACCCAGTCGTACGCCGACATCCCCGCCGAGATCGATGCCGATCGCTACGCGTCAATGGTCGATCTGTTGGACGCCGCGCTCAAGCGCCACGCCTCGCGTCCCGCGTTCAAGGCGTTCGGCCAGACCTTGAACTACGCCGACGTCGACCGGCTGTCGCGCTCGTTCGCGTCCTACCTGCAGACCAAGCTGGGCGTACGCCAGGGCGACCGCGTCGCGGTGATGATGCCGAACCTGCTGGCGTTCCCGGTCACGCTGCTGGGCATCATGCGCGCCGGCGCGGTGCAGGTGAACGTGAATCCGCTGTACACGCCGCGCGAACTCGAGCACCAGCTCAATGATGCCGGCGTCGAGACGATCGTCGTCTTCAACGGTTCGACGCCGACGCTGGCCGAGGTGCGCGCCAACACCGGCCTGAAGACGGTCATCACGGTCGGCGTCGGCGACGCCAGCGGCGCCACGCTGCCGAGCCCGCCGGTTGATGCACGGCTCGGCGAGTCGGTCTCCTTCGCCGAGGCGCTGGCCCAGGGCGGCGGGCTGCCGCTGCGGCCTGTGGCGCTGACCGGCGACGACCTGCTGTTCCTGCAATACACCGGCGGCACGACCGGGCTGTCCAAGGGCGCCGCGCTGTCGCACCGAAATCTCGTCGCCAACACCGAGCAGTTCAAGGCCTTCATGCCGGTGGCGGTGAAAGAGGGCGAGGAGGTGCTGGTGACGGCGATCCCGCTGTACCACATCTTCGCGCTGATGGTGTCGCTGAGCTATCTGTCGGTGGGCGCCGAGAACTGGCTCGTCGCCAACCCGCGCGACATGGATGGCTTCGTCGGCGTGTTGGCGCAGGCCAGGCCGACGGTTTTCATGGGCGTCAACACGCTGTACGGCGGGCTCGTGCAGCACCCCAAGCTCGGCGAAGTGGACTGGTCACGCCTGAAGATCGCGATCGGCGGCGGCGCTGCCGTGGTCGGGGCGGTGTCCGACCGCTGGAAGGCCATCACGGGCCACTTCATTCGCGAGGGCTACGGCCTGTCGGAAACCTCGCCGGTGGTGTCGTTCAACCCGGCCTACATCACCGAGTTCACCGGCACGACCGGCCTGCCGATGCCGTCGACCGACGTCAAGCTGCTCGACGACAAGGACCTCGAAGTGGGGCTGGGGCAGCCGGGAGAGATCTGCGTCAAGGGGCCGCAGGTGATGCGCGGCTACTGGGAGAAGCCCGACGCGAACGCCACGGCGTTCACAAGCGACGGCTACTTCCGCACCGGCGACATCGGCGTCTTCGACGACAAGGGCTTCCTGAAGATCGTTGACCGCAAGAAGGACATGATCATCGTCTCGGGCTTCAACGTCTATCCGAACGAGGTCGAGGCCGTGGTCGCCAACTGCCCCGGCGTGGCCGAGGCGGCGTGCATCGGCGTGCCGCATGCGAAAACCGGCGAGGCCGTCAAGCTGTTCGTCGTCCGCCTGCCGGGCGCCGGCGTGACGGAGGCCGAGGTGATCGCGCATTGCCGTGCCGGCATGACCGGCTACAAGGTGCCGAGCGTCGTGCGCTTCGTCGACGCGCTGCCGAAATCCAACGTCGGCAAGATTCTCCGGCGCGAGCTGCGCAACGTCGATTGAGGCGCACGTGACCGACGTTGCCATGGGCGCCGTCCCCGCGCCGCGTGCAGGCTCGCCCGAATCGCCGGTGGGCCGCAGCGAAGCCGTCGCCCACACCGCTGAGGCCGGCGGACATGCGCTCGAGATCCAGATGCTGCGGGTGGGCGCCCAGCTGCTGCGCGTCGGGCGCCAGGCGGGTTCGCGGCGCGGCGCAACGCCGTTGCTGATGTTCAACGGCATCGGCGGCAGCATCGAACTGCTCGAGCCGCTTGCACGCGCGATGCCCGCGCGCGAGGTCATCGTGTTCGATGTCCCGGGCGTCGGTCATTCGCCGATGCCGCGCCGGCCCTACCGGCTGCGCACGCTGGCGCGCTGGGCGCTCGGCGTGCTCGATCACTTCGGGCACGCGCAGGCGGACGTGCTCGGTGTCTCATGGGGCGGCGTGGCGGCGCAGGAATTCGCACGCACGGCAGGCGAGCGCTGCCGGCGGCTGATCCTGTGCGCGACGACCTCGGGCATGTTCATGCTGCCGGGGCATCCGAAGGCGATCGCGCGCATGGTCACGCCACGGCGCTACATGAGCAAGGCCTACGCAACCCAGGTCAGCGGCGACATCTACGGCGGCGACTTCCGCCGCCGGCCCGAGCTGGCGGCCGAGTTCATGAAGCACGTCAAGTGGCAGTCGCGCTGGGGCTATTACCTGCAGATCGGCGCCGCGACGGGTTGGACCAGCGTGCATTGGTTGTGCCGCCTGAAGCAGCGCACGCTGGTGATGGCCGGCCGTGACGACCCGCTGATCCACACCTTCAATGCCCGGCTGATGCGATCACTCATTCCGAACAGCGAACTCAAGCTGTTCGACTG
Organism: Rubrivivax sp.; assembly: GCA_035438245.1. Lineage (GTDB taxonomy): Bacteria > Pseudomonadota > Gammaproteobacteria > Burkholderiales > Burkholderiaceae_C > Rubrivivax. The sequence goes on along the minus strand of DAORHX010000007.1, from coordinate 23,230 downwards.
CGGCCACCTTTTCTTGATGACGCGCCAAGAGGAGTCGGTACGCGCCATCAATGAATTCCTCGACGAAGCCTGAACACCTCTTCGAACCAGGAGACTCAACATGAGCACTGCACCCATGGGCCCCACCGAGCTGGCGGACAAGGCCGGCCAAGAGATCGGCGTTTCATCGTGGATCGAAGTCGGCCAGCAGCGCATCGACGAATTCGCGCGCTGCACCGAAGACCGTCAATGGATCCACGTTGATGTCGAACGCGCGGCCAAGGAGAGTCCGGCCGGCGGCACGATCGCGCACGGCTACCTGGTGCTCGCGCTGCTGGCGCCCACCGGCATGGAGATTCTCGTGCCGCGCGTGCGCGCCAAGCAGATCCTCAACTACGGCCTCGACAAGGTGCGATTCCCAGCGCCGGTGCTGGCGGGCAAGCGGGTGCGCAACCGCATCAAGCTCGCCGCCGCCGAGGACAAGGGCGGCGGCCGCTGGCTGCTTTCGCTCGAGAACACGGTCGAGATCGAGGGCGGCGACAAGCCGGCGCTGGTGGCCACCACGCTCGCGATGGTGTTCGGCTGAGCGGCGAAGGACGACCCACCATGGCCACAAAGACCGCCTCCGCGGGCCGCGCCCGCACCACCGCCGCGGCAGGCGCCAAGCGCGCCGCCGGCAAGACGGCTGCCGCCACCACCGCTGCCGTCCGCACCAAGGCCGCGGCGGGCGCCAGGCGCGTTGTTGGCAAGACCGCCACCACCGCCACCGCCGCCGCCACGCGCGTCGCGAAGAAGGCGCGCAGCGCCGCGGATACCGCCGCCAAGCTGGCCGGCAGCGCGAGCAAGGCCGGCCTGTCTGCGCTCGGCACGGCCAGCGATCTTGGTGGCCTCGTCGCCGAAGCCAGCCGCAACACGCTCGCGATCAACCCGCTGATCGGCTTGAACAAGCGCGACGTCGCAAGCGCGGCCGGCTCGCTGCTCAAGGCCGTCACCAGTACGCCGCGGCGGGCCAGCACGCACCTGGGCCGCTACGTGAAGGAGCTGGGCCAGGTCGCGAAGGGGAAGTCCGAGCTGGTGCCCGACCCCAAGGACCGGCGCTTCGCCGATCCGGCGTGGAAGAGCAACGCCCTGTACGCGCGTCTGATGCAGTCGTACCTGGCGACGCAGAAGGAGCTGTCGCACTTCATCGAACAGTCGGCATTGAACAAGCTCGAGAAGGGTCGCGCGCACTTCTTCGCCTCGTTGATCACCGACGCGCTTGCGCCGAGCAACTGGGTGCTCGGCAATCCGGCGGCGGTGCGCAAGATCGTCGACACCGGCGGCGACAACCTCGTCAAGGGGCTGAAGAACCTGATCCACGACGCGCGCCACAACCACATGCTGCCTTCAATGGTCGACGCCACGCCGTTCAAGGTCGGCGAGACCATCGCCACCTCGCCCGGCCAGGTGGTGCTGCGCCACGAGATGTTCGAGCTGCTGCAGTTCGCTCCGACGACGCCGCAGGTGCACGCCCGCCCACTCGTGATGTCGCCGCCGCAGGTCAACAAGTACTACGCCATCGACCTGACGCCGGACAAGAGCCTCGTCAAGTGGGCGACCGACTCGGGCGTGCAGCTGTTCGTCGTCAGCTGGCGCAACCCGACGGTCGAGCACCGGCACTGGGGCCTGGACGACTACGTGCGTGCCCTCGATGCGGCGGTCGACGCGACGTGCAAGATCACCGGCAGTCCCGACGTCAACATGTGGGGCACGTGCTCGGGCGGCATGACGCTGGCGGCCTACCTGGCGTGGCTGGCTGCCACCGGCAAGCCCAAGGTCGCCAACACCACCTGGGCGGTGTGCGTGCTCGACACCGAGGCGGCGATCGAGGATTCGACGCTCGGCCTGTTCAACTCGCCGGCGACGATCCGTGCCGCCAAGGCCCGCTCGCGGCGCAAGGGCTTCGTCGATGGCGCGGAGATGGCGTCGATGTTCGCCTGGCTGCGCCCGAACGACCTGATCTGGAACTACTGGGTCAACAACTACCTGCTCGGCAACCGCCCGCCGGCCTATGACGTGCTGGCCTGGAATGCCGACACCACCCGGCTGCCCGGCCAGTTCCACTGCGACCTGCTCGAGATGGTCGAGAAGAACCCGTACATCAACGCCTGCACCCTCGAAGTGCTCGGCGTGCCGGTCGACATGGGCCAAGTCAAGCTTGGCGCGTACGTGATCGCCGGCATCACCGACCACATCACGCCCTGGCGCGCGTGTTACGGCACGGCGCGGCTGTTCGGGCCCGAGACGACGTTCGTGCTGGCCAACGCGGGCCACCTGCAAAGCATGATCAACCCGCCGGGCGTGCCCAAGGCCTTCTTCTTCAGCGGCCCGGCCGCTACGGACGACCCGATGGCCTGGGCCGAGGGCGCCCAGCCGAGCAAGCAGGAAGGCAGCTGGTGGCCGCACTGGCGCGAGTGGATCAAGGGCAAGTCCGGCGAGCTGAAGCCCGCGCCCGCGAAGCTCGGATCGCGCAAGTACCGGCCCCTGGCGCCAGCACCTGGGACCTACGTGATGGAGCGCTGAAGCCAGCGCACCCGGCCCACGCACGCGACACGTACACAACACGCACGGAGACACCCATCATGAGCACCTACACCGCCCCGATGAAGGACATGCAGTTCGTGCTGCACGAACTGGCGGGCCTCGACGCGATTGCCCGGCTGCCCGGCTACGGCGACGTGAGCACCGAACTCGTCGATGCGGTGCTCGAAGGCGCCGCCACCTTCTCCGGCGAGGTCTGGGGGCCGCTGAACAAGGTCGGAGACCAGCAGGGCGTGAAGCGCCACGACGACGGCCGCGTCACCACGCCCAAGGGCTTCGTCGAGGCCTATGCCAAGTTCGTCGAGTCGGGCTGGAACGGCCTGCGCTTCGACCCCGCCTTCGGCGGCCAGGGGCTGCCCAAGCTGGTCGACACCGCGGTGATGGAGATGTGGAACGCGTCGAACATGGCGTTCTCGATGGCGCCGCTTCTGACCCAGGGCGCGATCGAGGCGGTCTTCCTGCGCGGCAGCGACGCGCAGAAGCAGCGCTACCTGCACAAGATGGTCTCGGGTGAGTGGACCGGCACGATGAACCTGACCGAGCCGCAGGCCGGTTCCGACCTCGGGCTCATCCGCAGCAAGGCCACGCCCGAGGGCGATCACTACCGGATCCAGGGCCAGAAGATCTTCATCAGCTTCGGCGAGCACGACCTCACCGACAACATCGTCCACCTGGTGCTCGCGCGCACGCCCACGGCGCCGGAGGGCGTCAAGGGCATCTCGCTGTTCCTGGTGCCCAAGTTCCTCGTCAACGACGACGGCTCGCTCGGCGAGCGCAACGACGTGCGCTGCGTGTCGATCGAACACAAGATGGGCATCCACGCCAGCCCGACCGCGGTGCTCGCGTTCGGCGACGGCCCGGGCGCGATCGGCTACCTGATCGGCGAGGAGAACCGCGGTCTCGAATATATGTTCATCATGATGAACGAGGCGCGCTTCGGCGTCGGCGTGCAGGGGCTGGGCGTGGCCGAGCGCGCCTACCAGCAGGCCCTGGCCAATGCCAAGGATCGCGTCCAGGGCAAGGACGCCACGGCGCCCAAGGGCCCGAGCGTGCCGATCATCCGACACCCCGACGTGCGGCGCATGCTGATGAGCATGAAGTCGCGCGTCGAGGCGATGCGCGCGCTGGCCTATGTGGTGGCGGCGATGTTCGACCAGGCGCACCGTGCGAGCGACGACGCGGAACGCAACACAGCGCATGCCGGCGTCGATCTGCTGATCCCGATCCTCAAGGGCTGGTGCACCGAGACCGGCGTCGAGGTGGCTTCGACCGGCATCCAGATCCACGGCGGCATGGGCTTCATCGAGGAGACCGGCGCGGCGCAGCACCTGCGCGACGCGCGCATCACCACGATCTACGAGGGCACCACGGGCATCCAGGCCAACGACCTGATCGGGCGCAAGGTGCTGCGCGACGGCGGGCGCTCGATGCAGGCGCTGCTGTCGCAGATCGACGCCGTGTGCGAGCAGCTCGAGGCCGGCGACGATGCTCAGCTTCACGCGATCGGCGCACGCCTGCGCGAGGGTTCGAAGAGCCTGGCCGACAGCGTGCGCTGGATTCTGGCAACCGGCATGCAGGACCTCAACGCGGTACTGGCTGGCGCGGTGCCGTTCCTGCACCTGTGCGGCGTGGTGTGCGGCGGCTGGCAGATGGGGCGCGCCGCGCTGGCGGCGCAGCGCAAGCTTGCGGCCGGCGACGGTGATGCGGCGTTCTACCGCGCCAAGGTCGCCACGGCGCGCTTCTTCGCCGACCAGGACCTGTCGCGGGCGCGCGGGCTCGCCGAGGCGACCATGCACGCCGGCGCCAGCACGATGGCGCTCGCCGAAGAACAGTTCTGACCTGGGGGCCCTGCCATGAAGATCCTCGTCGCCGTCAAGCGGGTCGTCGACTACAACGTCAAGGTGCGCGTCAAGGCCGACGGCACCGGCGTGGACATCGCCAACGTCAAGATGAGCATGAACCCCTTCGACGAGATCGCCGTCGAGGAGGCGGTGCGGTTGAAGGAGAAGGGCGTGGCGAGCGAGATCGTCGCCGTCTCGTGTGGCGTGGCGCAATGCCAGGAGACGCTGCGCACCGCGATGGCGATCGGCGCCGACCGCGGCATCCTGGTCGAGACGGGCGACGAGCTGCAGCCGCTGGCGGTGGCCAAGCTGTTGAAGGCACTGGTGGAGCAGGAGAAGCCCGCGCTGGTGATTCTCGGCAAGCAGGCGATCGACGACGACTGCAACCAGACCGGCCAGATGCTCGCCGCGCTGCTGGGTCGGCCGCAGGGGACCTTCGCGAGCAAGGTCGAGGTCGAGGACGGTCGTGTGCGCGTCACGCGCGAAGTCGACGGCGGGCTGGAAACAGTGAGCCTCGCCACGCCGGCGGTCGTGACCACCGACCTGCGCCTGAACGAACCGCGCTATGTCACCCTGCCCAACATCATGAAGGCGAAGAAGAAGCCGCTGGCAGTACTCAAGCCCGCCGACCTCGGCGTCGATGTGGCACCGCGCCTGGAGACGCTGTCGGTTCGCGAACCCTCGGGGCGCAAGGCCGGTGTCAAGGTCACCGACGTCGCGGCCCTGGTCGACAAGCTCAAGAACGAAGCGAAGGTGATCTGAGCTTCTTCAGGGCCGAGTCAGCATCACCATGAACACACGGGAACTCATCGCCACCCACGGCCCGCGCGAGACCATGGACTACGACGTCGTCGTGGTCGGCGCCGGGCCGGCCGGTCTCGCTGCCGCGATCCGATTGAAGCAGCTTGCGCCGGACGCGAGCGTCGTCGTGCTCGAGAAGGGCTCGGAGCCCGGCGCGCACATCCTCTCGGGCGCCGTGATGGACCCGCGCGCGATGGACGAGCTGTTCCCGGACTGGAAGAAGCGGGGTGCCCCGCTGGACCAGGCGGTGACCGGCGATGACGTGCTGTTCCTGAGCGAAACCGGCAGCACGCGCACCCCCGACTGGCTGGTGCCGCGCAACCTGCACAACGACGGTTGCTACGTCGTCAGCCTGTCGAACGTCGTCAAGTGGATGGCGCAGCAGGCCGAAGCGCTCGGCGTCGAGATCTTCCCGGGCTTTGCCGCGGCCGAGGTGCTGAACGACGAGCAGGGATGCGTCACGGGCGTGGCGACCGGCAACATGGGCATCACGAAGGAAGGCGTGCCTGGCGAGAACTTCCAGCTCGGCATGGAACTGCGCGGCAAGTACACGGTCTTCGCCGAGGGCGCGCGCGGCCACCTGGGCAAGCAGTTGCTCGCCAGGTACAAGCTGACAGAAGGACGCGACACCCAGACCTTCGCGATCGGCATCAAGGAGCTGTGGGAGGTGCCCGCCGACAAGGCGCAGCCGGGCCGCGTGGTGCACACCGCCGGCTGGCCAATGGCGGGCGACACCTTCGGCGGCGGCTTTCTCTACCACCTGGCGGACAACCAGGTCACGCTCGGTTTCGTGATCGGTCTCGACTATGCCAACCCGTACCTGAATCCGTTCGAGGAGATGCAGCGCTGGAAGACGCACCCGGCGATCCGCGCGCACATCGAAGGCGGCAAGCGCATCGGCTACGGCGCGCGGGCGATCAACAACGGCACGCCGCAGGCGCTGCCGAAGACGGTGTTCCCGGGTGGCGCGCTGATCGGCTGTGACGCCGGCTACCTCAACGCGGCGCGCATCAAGGGCAGCCACGGGGCAATCAAGTCCGGCATGCTCTGCGCCGAAGCGATGGCGGCAGCGCTCGCTGCGGGCCGCGCCCAGGATGAGCTCACTGCCTACCCCGAGGCGTTCGAGAAGAGCTGGCTCAACGCGGAGTTGCTGCAGACGCGCAACTTCAAGCTCTGGTTCAAGAAGGGCAAGACGGTGGGTCAGGTGATGACCGGCGTCGAGCAGTGGCTGCTGCCCAAGCTCGGCGTGACCAGCCCGCCCTGGACGCTGCACAACTACAAGGCCGATCACGAGGCATTGCAGCCGGCCAGCGGCTTCCAGCCCATCGCGTACCCGAAGCCCGATGGCCGGCTGAGCTTCGACCGCCTGTCGTCGGTCTTCGTCAGCAACACCAACCACGAAGAGAACCAGCCGGCGCACCTGACTTTGAAGGATGCCACGGTTCCGGTGCGGATCAACCTCTCGCAGTTCGGTGGGCCCGAGAGCCGCTACTGCCCCGCGGGCGTGTACGAATTCGTGCAGAACGCCGACGGCGGCGACCAGCTGCAGATCAACGCGCAGAACTGCGTGCACTGCAAGACCTGCGACATCAAGGACCCGACGCAGAACATCGTCTGGGTGACGCCCGAAGGCGGCGGCGGACCGAACTACGCCGGCATGTGACGCGCTCGCTATCACCCTCGACACACTCAGGAGCAAACCTGCCATGGCCGTCCTCGTCATCGCGGAACACGACAACCGGTCGCTGAAGGTGGCCACGCTCAATGCCGTCACGGCCGCCGCCGCGTTCGGCGTTTCGGTGGATGTGCTGGTGGCGGGGCACCAAGCCGCCGCGGTCGCCCAGGCCGCCGCCGCCGTGCCAGGCGTCGCGCGCGTTGTGCATGCCGATGCGGCGGCACTGGAGGGACAGCTGGCCGAGAACATCGCCGCCCAGGTGCTCGCCGTGGCCGGCGAGTACGAGACCATCGTCTTTCCGGCAACGGCCCATGGCAAGAACGTGGCGCCGCGCGTGGCAGCCGGGCTCGACGTGGCCCAGATCAGCGACGTGACCCGAGTCGTGTCGCTGAACACCTTCGAGCGGCCGATCTACGCCGGAAATGCCATCGCCACCGTGCGCAGCAAGGACCGCATCAAGGTTCTCACGGTACGCACCACGGCCTTCGACGCCGCGCCCGTGGATGGAGGCGATGCACGTCTGGTGCTCACGCCGGCGGTGCAGGACGCGGGCACCTCGCTCTTCGTCGGCGCCGAGATCGCCAAGCTCGACCGCCCGGAACTCACGGCGGCCAAGATCATCGTCAGCGGCGGACGCGGCCTCGGTTCGGCGGAGAAGTTCGGCGAAGTGCTGACGCCTCTGGCCGACGCGTTGGGCGCCGCGCTCGGCGCGAGCCGGGCCGCGGTCGATGCAGGCTATGCGCCCAACGACTGGCAGGTCGGGCAGACGGGCAAGATCGTCGCGCCGCAGCTGTACGTGGCCTGCGGCATCTCCGGTGCCATCCAGCACCTGGCAGGCATGAAGGACTCGAAGGTGATCGTCGCGATCAACAAGGATCCCGAGGCACCGATCTTCAGCGTCGCCGACTACGGGCTCGAGGCCGACCTGTTCGAAGCGGTTCCCGAATTGACGGCCGCACTGCGCACCTGACGGAGGGACCACGACGTGCCACGCAAGACCGTCGCTGCGCCGCGGGGCCGGCAGCGCGCCGCCAGCGCGAAGACCGCCACGCCCGACCTGCCGCTGTTCGCACTGGCGCGCCAGGTGCGTTCGTGGGCCGACACGCTGCTGAGCGTGACCGGCAGCGCCGCGGACATCGGTCTCAGTCTCACGCAGGCGCGCGTCAAGGATCCCAAGCGAAAGCAGGCGGTCGCCAAGGCCGGCACCCAGTTGCGGCGCTGGCGCGAGGCGGCCGGCATGACGGCACGCGAGCTGAGCGAGGCGGTCGGCCTGGGCGATGCCAAGCTGCTCGAGGAGGCCGAAGGCGGTGTGGCAACCCTGCCGTTCGAGATCGTGCTGCGCTTGGCCGGCGTGCTGGGTCGCAACGATCCGATCCCGGTGGCGATGTCGCTCACGCGCCAATACAACCCCGAGCTGTGGAAGACGCTGGAGTCGCTGGGCGTCGGCAAGCTCGCGGTCCAGGGCGCGCGCGAACGCGAACTCGCCAACGTCTACCGCGGCAACGATGCCGCGCGCCAGCTCGACGACGAGGACTTCGCCGAGGTGTTGTCGTTCACGCGCCGGGCGTTCGAGATGGCGGTCGGCTTCCGCGGTGCGGCGGACCAGAGGCGGCCCCGGTGAGTCGCGGCAAGGCAATCGTCGGCAAGCCCGATCGCGAGAAGGCGGGCGCGCCAAAACCGGCAAAGGCACGCACATCGAAGCCGGCGCAGCTGCGCCGCGCCGCTGCGAAGGCACCACCCGCCAAGAAGCGCAGCCCGCAGAAGACGGTGGCGAGCGCAGCCGAGCCGCAGGCCGGGCCGACCACGTTCACGCAGGTGGCCGCGGCCCTGGCCCAGTCGCGACGCGAGGACGCGCGCGCGCTGATCGAAGCGGGCCGTATGTCGGTCGCCGGCGTGCAGGCGCTGCTCGAGCGCCGCATCGACACATTGCGCGAAGCCCTCTCCGAGCTGCGCGCGGTCAGCAAGTTGATGCGCCACGCAGGCGCGCGCGAGACCGTCGCGCACGTCGACGAACTGGCGCGCGGCGCGGTGCAGTTGACGCTGGCCAGCGTGCGCGAAATGGCGGCCCTGGCCAGCTCGACCCAACGAGAAGCGCTCGCCGTCCTGGCTCGGCGTCTGCAAGCCGATCTCTTGGAGTTCAGGCAAATGCAGTCCACCCTACGCCAACGGCCCCCCAAGTGATCGCGCCAATGTCCCCAGTCGAAAGGCTCGCCAAATGCACCTCGAGAATCTGTCGATCGGCAGCGATCCACCGAATGAAGTGAATGCCGTCATCGAGGTGCCGGTTGGCGGCGAGCCGATCAAGTACGAGACGGACAAGGCAGCAGGCATGCTCGTCGTCGATCGGTTTCTCTACACGCCGATGCGCTATCCCGGCAACTATGGCTTCATCCCACACACGCTCTCGGAGGATGGCGATCCCTGCGATGTTCTCGTGGCAAATACACGCCCGCTGATGCCAGGCTGCGCCATCGCAGTACGGCCAGTCGGCGTGCTCAAGATGGTGGATGAAAGCGGAGGAGACGAGAAGATCGTTGCGGTTCCAGTCAGCCGCCTCACGCAGCGCTACGACCGCGTGCACAACTACACGGATTTGCCTGAAATCTTGTGGCGGCAGATCGAACACTTCTTCGCGCACTACAAGGATCTCGAGCCAGGTAAGTGGTCGAAGTTCGACGGCTGGGGAGATGCCGAGCATGCCAAGGACCTGATCGAACAGGCGATCGCCCGCGCCTCGAAGCTGCAGCGCGTCAGGGAGAGGTTGTGATCGGACTGTCGCTGCTCCGGCTGCCGGGAGTTGAATCGAGCGCGCACGCCGATCGCGTCGCGCGGCATCTCCAACTTCGCAGACTCTCAACCGGCAACATGCTTCGAGCCGCGGCCAAGGCGGCCCCCCGTTGAGAAAGCAGAGGCGACGAAGGCAAAACGATCCATCAACCCGCGTTGAACTCAACGCATTCGTCAGGAGAGAGCAGATGGCCAAGAAGCCCAGTGCAAGCAGCGAGTCCAGCGTCTATCGCATCACCGAGGTGATCGGCACCAGCGCCCAGTCCTGGGAAGACGCGGCGCGCAACGCCGTCGAGACAGCGGCAAACACGCTGCGCGACCTTCGCGTCGCAGAGGTCGGCAAGTTGGACATGAAGGTCGAAGACGGCAAGGTGGTCGCGTTCCGGGCCCGCGTTCAGTTGTCGTTCAAGTACGAAGGCTGAGCGGGCGACTCCGCCCCCGCGTAGTGCTCGTGCTCTAACTTTCGCGCGTCTGTGGGTTTCGAGCTCTAGGACCGATCGAAACAATGCCGATCAGGCTCTCGCATGACACGCTCGGTCGAGCACGCGAGGTCCATCGTACCAACCCTCGAAAGGAAACGAGCATGAGCACTTCGAACCTGTCTGCCGCGGCGAACGAAACGCTGCAGTCCTGCGGCCAAACCGCCGAGGCCCTGATCGGCGCATGCCGCAGCGGGGGCAACCGTGTCATCGGTCGCGTCGACGCCGGGTGGGACGGGTTGGTCGCACGCGGCGGCGCGCGTCTGAGCGAACAACTGCGCCACGATCTCGTCGCCGCGCAGCGCGAGGTCAGCGGCTTCTACGCCAAAGGCGTCGATGCGCTGAGCAAGCTGTCGACGCAGGCCGTGCAGGCGGTCGTCAAGGCTGCAACTGCCGGCGTCGATCGGTTGTCAGGGCGCGTGACGAGCCTCGAAGCCATGCTCGCGCCGTTGCCGCTCTCCAGCGCAATCGTCATCGTGCAACCCATCGCGGCAGCCGGTCGGGACGCGTCCGGGTTCGTCGCCGCGCGCGCCAAGCAGGCGGCTGCGCGTATCGAAGGCGATGTCGTCGTCGCGACGCCTGCGCCTGCCAAGCGCAAGCCGGCGCGCCGCAAGGCCACAGCAGGCCGCCGCGCCTGACGCCGGTTGCTGCCTACGGCTGTCTGCAGGCCTCATGAAAAAGCAGGAGCCTCTCTCCGCAAAGCGGCGCAGGAGCGCGGCGTCCTCACCTCGGCGATCACCGGACCCGACGGGGCCGGCCGCCGAAGGTGGAGCACGCCAGCGAGCACTCCAGGCGGCAGGGCAGTTGCTTGACGCGCGACAGTCCTTGCTCAACAAGGGTCTACGTGCGCTCACGCCCCTGCCCGCCTTCGAGGATGTCCTCGACCAGCGCGTTGCCGCGGCGCTGCGGCGTTTGGGCTTTCCCGATGCGGTGGAACTCGCCCGAATGCGCGAGCAGATCACGGACCTGCAACAGCGGCTGGAGGCGCTCGGGCCGGCGCCGAAGGGACGCGACTGTCGTTGATTCGTGAGAACTCGCGACCGCATCCTGGAGACGGCCCGAAACCTCTTCAACGACGAGGGTCTGGCGCAGGTTTCGACCAACCGCATCGCCACCGAGTTGGACATCAGCCCGGGTAATCTTCACTACCACTTCAAGAAGAAGGAGGTACTGGTCGCCTGGTTGCTGCGCAGGCTGACCGAGTCGCTAAGGCCATTCGCAGATTCGCACGAGTCCGTCGAGGCCATCGAGGACCTGTGGATGACGATGCACCTCGCGCTAGAGGTGATCGATCAGTACCGCTTCATCCTGCGCGACGTCGACTTTCTCGTGCGGGAGTATCCGGCGCTCGTCGTTCCGCTGCGCGAACTCGTCGGCCGGCGCATTGCCGCCATGCGCGCCGTGCTCGAAAAGCTGCGCGGTCTGCAGGTCATCGACGCCACCGACGAGCAGTTGACGGCCCTGGTCCTCCAGGCCGTGCTCGCCAACACGGCATGGCATTCATTCGAGAACCTCCTGCCCGTCGGGGCCCGAGGATCCGTTTCTGGAACAAGGGCTGTGGCGTATCACCTGCTGGTGATGTTGTCGCCGTACGTCAACGAAGCGTCGAGGCCCTACCTCGGCTATCTGCGCGGACGATACGCGACATGATGCGGAGCCGATGTGACTTCCGCAGGTTCTCTGTATCGGGCGCGTCCCCGCGGCGCGGGGCCGGGCTGTCGTGCTTCGCATCGAGCCGCCAGCGAGTTCGCAGATTTGCTGTCGCACCGGACAGTGGTCCGGCGGGCGGCAGACGACCATTTGAGAGCGGGTAACCCGGTCGACCGAGAGCTAGCGCTCCGGCGGTCAGCTGAAGCGCTCGCATGGGGCAGTGCTGCGGCGGGCCTCCGCCGTCAAGCGAACATCGTTGTCAAGCGACATTCAGAACTGACCGTTTTTCATGTCGCCCGACACATCGTCGACCGGGGGTTGGGCTAGCTGGCTATGCTGTGCTTGAGCTTCCCGCCAGCCGAGAGCCCGGTTAGCGGCGCGTCCTCGTTTGACCGCTTCTGGCCGAGGTCAGTCACCAGCCGCGCTCCCCGCAACCTGACCTTGACCTGGGGGGGGGGGGGGTTGGCCATGAACGTGGAGCGCCGGCAGGCGGCCACTCCTTCACGCCATCAAGCCGTGTCCAGCATCCTCGCCTGCGGCCTCGGCGTCGCGCACAAGGCGGGCGAGTACGTTCCGCCGGCTGACCAAGCGTCGATCATGTTCGCCCACTCCTGCAGCATGTGTCGACGCTGCTCGGCGTACTCGGCCTTGTTGTAGATCGCGCGGGATGATCGCCCCTCCTGGTGCGCCAGGCACTTCTCGATCCACTCCCCGTTGAAGCCCGCCTCGTTGAGCAGCGTCGAACCGGTGCGCCGCAAGTCGTGCACGGTGAAGGGTTCCAGCGCAACGTTGGCGGCCTTTGCGCGTTCGACGACGAGCTGCGTCACACGATTGAGCGTGGCCGGGGACATGCATCGATCCGCGTCGTACCTCGAGGGCAGCACGAACCTCGAGCCCCCGGCGCAGGCGTGCAGCGTGACCATGATGTCCAGTGCCTGCTGCGACAGATAGACGACAAACGCGACCTCAGACCGCCCAGCCCGCTGCCCAGCAGCGGCAGTCCCAGCGACTCGGCCACGGCCAACGCAAACAGCAGGCCGATCGCTTCTCGGTGAGACAGCCGGACGTTGGGCAGGGCACTTCGCGCACCGAGGCGAATGCCGCCGCCTCGGCCAACCTCCGTGTCAATGGCGACACCCGTGTCCCGGAGCTCGGCCAACGCGCGACGCACGGTTCGCAGGCTCAGGCCCGAGCCCTGCGCCAGCATTGCGCCGGTCCAGGCCTGCCCGTCGCCCAGCAGCGCTGCAATCCGATCGGCGGCCGTGATACCCATTTCGAACAATGGCGCCACGGCGTGACACCCAAAGCCTCGATCCTTGAGCCTCAACTTGCTTCCTGGAGGCCGCCTTGAATTCTGTCCGCACCTGTTTCGAGATCGTCCATTTCGCATTCAGGCCCGACATCCCCTTTCCGCGCCAAGTCGAGGCCATGCATGCGCTGGGGCACTGGGCCGCCACACAGCCAGGCTTCGTGACGAGGCAGAGCTACCATGACTCTCGACAGGCACGCTGGACCGACGTGGTGGAGTGGAGCAGCCTCGGGCAGGCAACGGCCGCGATGGAGCGCAGTCAGCGCGAGCCCGCGCTGGCAAGCGTGATGGCCCTGATCGAACCTTCAACCGTGCATGCCGGCCACTTCGAGAAGGAACTCTGAGCACCCTTCCCTGGAAGGTTCGCCCAAGCAGGGCGCGCTGTCCGGACTGGGGCCCGCATCCATGGCTATGCTGCGAGCGGCCGGGATTCGCTCGAATGCGCAGCTGGCGCGCCTGGGATCGGCCAGGGCCTATGTTCAGGTGCAGGCAGCCGGCCTGCGTCCCAGCCTCAACCTGCTCTGGGCGCTCGAGGGCGCGCTGACGGGGCAGCCATGGCAGCAAGTGGCGCGCTTGGAGCGCACGAGGCTGCTGCTCGAGATCGATGACCTCCAGTCCGCCTCGCGGCAGTCACCAGCCAAAGGTCGCGCTCGATGACGAGCAGTCAACCCCAATCGACGGCCGTCACCGCTCCATCGCGCGCAACCATGACATCGGTGTCGCTCCGACGACCTGCGCAAACGCACGGCCGAAGGTGCTGCTGCGGCCATACCCCACTTCCAGAGCCACCACCTTGGCAGGCCGTCCGCGGCGCAGTAGACCTTGGGCAACGCCGACGCGCCAATGAACGAGGTACTCCATCGCCGGGACACCGACGACCTCGGCGAATCGTGCCGCGAATCGTGATCGCGACATACCCGCCGTCTCCGCCAAAGAGGCGAGTGACCAATTCCGGGCAGGGTCCTCGTGCATCGCGGTCAAGGCCCGCGCCAGGCGCGCATCCGCCAGTCCGGCGAGGACGCCACCGTGCACCAGCCGCACTTCGACTGCGTGCCGCATGAGCTGCACGAACGCCACTTCGGCCAGTCGGTCCACCACCGTGGCGTGTCCGCATCGCCGTGCCACGGCCTCCGCAAAGAGCACGTCCACGGTGGCGCCGAGCGCCGGGAGCTGTGTCAGGGACACGCTCATCCGGTCCGGCATGCCGCGAATCAACGGGTTCTGCTCACCAGAGCCGAAGTCGATCGCCGCACACACGATCTGAGCGCCCTGCTCGCCCGCGACGATCGATTGCGGCAAGTCGCGGGGTTGGAACATGACCTCCGGCCCGACCACACGGTGCACCCGTCCATCACCTCCAGTGAGTTCGACGGCGCCATCGCGCACGATGAGCAACAGGGCGAGACCCGGGCTCTGGTCGAGGGGCAGCGCGCCATGAAGCGAGCCGCCGTGCAACACGCGGGCACGCAGGCCGAAGCGCTGCAACAGCCCGGCGAGGCGATCGATGCGGTCCACCATGAGACGGAAAGTGTACCTTCCGGGACGCACGATCACCATTCGTTCCGCCTGCGGCCTAGACTGCACACTGGCCGGTGCGGGTCGCACCGGAGTTGCCCTTGTGCCGAGGAACCCTGCCCATGCTGATGCCCCGACTTGCCGTGCCCGGACTGAGCGTCCCCACCCTCTCCCATGGGGACTTCGCGCTTCGCGACGACAGCCCACAGAACTTCACGCTCGTCGTTTTCTACCGCGGCCTGCACTGCCCGGTCTGCCTGAAGTACCTGCTCGAACTGGCGCGGCTGCAGCCCGAGTTCGAGAAGCGTGGTGTCAAGGTCATCGCCATTTCCAGCGACACGCGAGAGCGCGCCGAGGCCCAGGCTGAAAAGCTTCGTGCGCCCGATCTGCGGCTCGGCTACAGCCTGCCTCTCGCGACGGCGCGGGAGTGGGGTCTGTACATCAGCACCTCGCGCGGTCACACATCGATCGGCATCGAGGAGCCGGCCCTGTTCTCCGAGCCCGGGGTCTTCATCGTCCGACCCGACGGCACGCTGTACTACGGCGCCGTGCAGACGATGCCCTTCGCGAGGCCGCATTTCGACGAGCTGCTCGCCGCGATCGACTTCGCATTGGCCAAGGACTATCCGGCGCGCGGCGAGTATGCGGGGGCGGTGTGAAAGCAGCGCCGCGCACCATCCTCTTCGACACCGGCGGCACCGTGCTCGACTGGCACGGATCCCTGGTCAGCGAGCTGCGCAGCCTGGGCCGCGGTACGTTTACAGCCGTCGACCCGAGCGCTTTCGTCAACGAGTGGCGGCGCCGGTCGATGCGGGCGATCGTGGGCCAGATACGGCCGGCGTTCGACATGGACGACGTGCATTTGCGTGCACTCGACGAGACGGTCGCCCATTTCGGCGTCCCTGCGCCGGACGCCGAAATTCGGCAGCAGCTGTGGCGCGGCTGGCATCGGCTGCGCGCCTGGCCCGACTTTCCGCCCGCGCTGGCGGCCTTGCGGGGAAAGTTGCCCGTCGTCTCGTTCACGATGCTGCCGTTGCCGCTCGTCGTGAATGTGTCGCGACTCAACGGGCTCGCATGGGATACCGTCGTCTCATGCCAGATGATCGGGGTCTACAAACCGCATCGCGAGGCGTACGACACCGCGCTGAAGTGGCTGGGCCTGAACGCTGAAGAGACCTTGATGGTGGCTTGCCACAACTTCGACCTCAATGCCGCGCAGGATGCGGGCATGCGGACCGCGTTCGTCCGCCGTCCGCTGGAGTGGGGACCCGATGGGCCGCCTGATCCTCATCCGAATCGCGCCTACGACCACGTGGTGGACGGGTTCGACGAACTGGTGGCGGCGGTGCTGATCAGCTAGCAACCCTTGCCAATCGCTGGGTTGTGCGGCGCCGTGAGCTTCCGCTCGGTCGTCGTTCGCCCAATCATCCGGGCAGGTACGCGAGCAGCGGCGCGTAGCCGTCGCGTGCCAGCGCCGCGCCGCGGTCCTTGTACAGGTGGTCCTGACCCTTGACGCCGTGACCCTCCAGCAGGCGGTTCATCAGGTTGAACAGCCCGATCGTCAGCACCGCGTCGTGCAGGTCGCGCTCGCTCCAGCCCGCCGCGAAGACGGCCTGCGCGTCAGCAGGCACCATCTTCGACGGCTCCAGCGTGAGCTTGCGCGCGTAGGCCAGCAGGGGCCGCAGCTTCGGTTCCACCGGTGCGGAATCCAGATTGGCCAGAAGCTGCTCGATCAGCGTCTCCTCGAACCCGAAGGCCACGGCCGTCTCGCGATGCACGCCGTGACAGTAGGCACATGCGTTGAGGCCGGACACGTACGCCGCCAGCAACTCCTTGTGCGGCGCGGTGAGTGCCGTGTCCTGCCGCAGCACCGCGCTATGGAACTCGATCAGGGCACGTCCAGCCGCCGGATTGATCCCGAGGATATGGCGGACACCGGCGTCATGCGGAAGGCTGGCGAAGAAGGTCATGTTCGTCCCTCATGCAGGTTGGTCAGCGCACTGACCCTTGCTCCAGGTGGAGATCGGCGATGTAGCCCAAGCTCTCGCCACGTGTGTTATCCGCGTCGGCTCCCACCGCGATGGCCAGAAGCCTGGGGGCGCGGGTGGCTTCGCCGCCAAAGGCCATCACGAAGTCCGCCGCCAGGTCACGCCGCACGGTTTGCCACGTTCGCGGTGTCGAGCCAAGGGTGATGTAGCGAACCCGCGCGCTGTAGGCGTTGGGCACGACGCTGCCCTCGGGCCAGGCCGGGTCCCAGGCATAGCACAGCGTCGCGTTGGGGAGGCCCTCGCCGGTTCGGCTCTCGGCAAGGCGCAGAAGCTGCCGCTCCATGAAGGGCACCGCGGAGCGCGGCATATCGAACAGTGCACACACCTTGAGCGCCACGTCATCGCCCTCGCGGCTGCGCAGGTCAGCCGAGGCCAAGGCCTGATCCACCCGCCAGCGCCAGGACAGCGTCCCTGCCGGGAAGCCTCTCAGCGCATGCACGAGATTCCCGTACGAGGCGACCGCCTGGACGCGAAGCGCGAGTCCATTGTCCTGGCGTTCGAGTACGAACCGCGTGACGGGCAGCGTCTGGCCGGGCAGCCCGGCGAAGGTCCACGGCGCCGGAGGCAGTGCTCCCGCAGGCCCCGACAGTGGCGCCAGGGCCTCCGAGGCCGCCCAGCCAGGCGTCAGCAAGCCCAGCACCACAGTGGCGACTCGCCCTGCGGCAAATACGGACGCGGCCAGGCGGCTCTTCGCCACCGGGGCGTCTACGCGCGGAGCACCGACAGCCATGCGCTCTGCTCGGCGGTGAGCGCCGCATCGGGTGTCAACAAGGCCGTGGCCAGGGCCTGACGGCTGTCGGGCTCGGGTTCGGGCAGCGGTGCGCGCAGCACCTCGTCGAGGACCTGACGTGCCAGCGACAGGGTCTGCCCATAGCGCTCGAAGATCGCCCCCACGCTGACATGCTGCGCCGGATCGTCCAGCCAGCTGTCGTAGTCCGTCACCAGCCCGACAGTCGCGTAGGCCATCTGGGCCTCGCGGGCCAGGAACACCTCCGGCACGTTGGTCATGCCGACCAGGTGGCAACCCAGTTGTCGCAGCAGGTGGCTCTCGGCCTGCGTACCCAGGCGCGGGCCCTCCACACAAGCGTAGGTCAGCCCCCTGGCCAGGCGGGCGCCCACCCGTTGCGCCGCGGCCTCGACGGCACCAACCAGGGCCGCACTGACCGGGCGCGCGGTCGACACATGCGCCGCGACGCCGCCACCGAAGAACGTTCTCTCGCGGCTGCCGCGTGTCCAGTCGACGTACTGCTCGGGCATGGCCAGCATCCCGGGTGCGACCTCCAGCGCGAGGCTGCCGACGGCCGAGAACCCGAGCAGCATCGTGGCGCCCGCGCGCTTGAGTGCGAAGACGTTGGCCCGGTAGTTCACCTCGTGCGGCAGCAGACGATGGCCGGCGCCGTGACGGGCGAGGAACAGGATCTCGTGATCGTGCAGGCGCCCCCGAACGATGTCGCCGGACGGCATTCCGAAGGGAGTGGGGTCCGACAGCCGGTCGATGAGCTGCAGCCCTGGCAAGTCGTAGAGGCCGGTGCCTCCGATGATGGCGAGCATGTGCTGGATCCTTCCGGATTCGATGAAGCATCGCGACGGCCGACTCAGCCGCCGCCCCGCTGGGTGGCCAGATCGAAGCGCCTCTGGATCTCGCGCCGGCGGTCGGCGTCGAACCCGACATAGCGAAAGCTCACCAGAAGCTGGGGAATCTGCAGCAAGGCGATGCGGCGCGGCTCCAGCACCTCCCACGCCAGCGTGAGCGAGCCCTGCGGCCAGTGCGCCATGGCCCGCTGCGCAGCGTGCTCGACGGTCACGTCCGCGTTCGGCAGGGCCACCGGCAGCCACGCCAGCAGTTCGCGCGCCTCGCAGCCCATGACGCGCTCGAAGGACTCCGGCACATCGACAGGCATCACGACAGGGGCTCCCCCTGCACGTCCCGCAGGGCCTCGAGGGGGCCGTAGGCTGGTCCTTCAGCGATGCGGTCGAAGTAGGACAAGTGCGCGTCGCTGCCGGGCGGCCACTGGTGGCCGAAGCGGTTGAGCCACTCACCGGCATCGAACTCGACGCCGATCGCATCGACGTGAACCTCGCCTGCAGCCAAGGCCAGGCCGAAGCGGCGCTCGCGACCCTCGAACGCGGACACCGCCACGCGCGTCAGCAAGCCAGCACGGTCACCCCGGAAGTTGGGCATCCCGGTCGCACCGTTGTTCAGCACCCACCGCGGGTCCCCGGTTGGTCCGCCTCGGATGGCCTGGAACACCGGCAGGCAGGTGTGGGTGCAAGCGAAGGCGTCGACGTCGGCGCGGTCGAACCAACCCGCCACCTGTTTGCGGTGTTCAGCGTCACGCAAGTGTTCCTGCGCGAAGCCCCAGCCCGCCAGCGACGTGGCGTCGCCATGCACGATGCCCAGTCGCAGCGGCCCCACGTCGGCACGCTGCCACATCGGCAGCGCCGACAGCTCGGCGCGCTGGCTTGGAGTGGTCACGGTGCGCAGGCGGGCCAGGATGCGGTTGGAGCGCTCGACCACGCCGTCGCCCACCCAGTCCGGGTAGGCGCAGCCGCAGCCGGCGTCGGCGTCCGCATCGGGGTCGGCCAGCTCGGTCTCGACGTTGCCGCGCAGCGCCTCGTGCGCCAGCACGTCCCGCTGCACCCGCGCGAAGACCTCCGGGTCGGCATCGAACCAGTGGAAGTCGCCGTTGAACACCAGCCGCTTGCGCCCGCGCTCGCGGTCGAACAGTTCCAGCACACGGCCCAGCGCCAGCGGGTTGCCATACAGGCCGCCCACGACGTACAGCACGTCGAGCGAGCGCAGGTGCTCGGGTGCGGCGATGGCGAAGTCCTCGGGCCGGTACCGGTAGTGCAGCGGGCAGCTGCGCCCGGGCGCCGATCCGGCCGCCGGCGCAGCCTCCTGCAGGGCCACCTGCGCCATGACTTGCGCCATCACTTGGCCACCACGGCCGCGGCAATGCCGGCCAGTGCCTTGCCCACGGGCTCGGCCGCGGCGCAGTCGCGCTGGCCATGCCGATGCATCAGCCACTTCGGGTCGTTGTAGCCAAGCCAGGTCTGGCCGGCCGCATCGGTCCACACCAGGGCCTTCATCGGCAGGTCGATGCCCGCGAGCTGGGCGCACTGCATCAGCGGCGTGCCGGCCTGCGGGTTGCCGAAGATCAGCAGTTCGGTCGGCCGCAGGCTCTGCCCGATGCGCTGCGCGGCCGCCGCATGGTCGATGCGGGCCACCACCGCGAGGTTGCGCTTCTTCACCTCGGCTTCCAGGCGGTTCATCGTCTCGGCCGGTGTGTGGGGGCTCTGCAGTGCCGTCAGGCCGTGTGTTGCGGCGGCATTGTTTCCGCCATGGCCCATGGCGCCATGGTGGCCGCCCATCGCGCCGCAGCCTGCCAGCAGCAAGGCACCGAGGGCGATGGCGAGTCCTCTGAAAGTGTTCATCGTCTTCTCCTGGTAGGTGTTCTGGGGGTGGGGAGTCCGCGGTCCAGCCGTCATGCGCTGGCCAACCGAATGACGGGCGACAGATCGGAGAGCGCGGCCGGGGCCGCTTCGGCCGTCTGGCGTTCGTAAAGGGACTGCAGCAAAGCCGGTGCCGCCTCGCCCAGCGGCCGGTCAAAGCGCACCCGGCCGTCGGCCATGCCGATCACGCGGGTCGCGAGCAAGGGCAGCAGTTCCAGGTCGTGCACGATCGTCAGCAGCGTCCGGCCGGGCGCAGCCGCCACCGCGGTCAGGGCGTAACACACCGCTTGTGTCGCCGCCGGGTCCAGCGCGGACGTGGGCTCGTCGGCCAGCAGCAGGCGCGGCTGCTGCAGCTGCAGGCGCGCCAGGGCGACCTTCTGACGCTCGCCGCCAGACAGGCGGTCCGCCCGCGTGTCGGCGCGGTCGCCAAGACCCAGGGCCGCCAGGGCGGCATCGGCTTCGGCGACCAGGTCCTGCGGGTACCAGCGGAACAAGCTTCGAACGGCTTGGGCGCCACTCAGCCGGGCCAGTGCGCCGATCAGCACGTTCTCACGCGCGCTGAGCCGCGGCACCAGGTGCAGGCCCTGCATCAGCAGGCCGGTGTCACGGCGCAGGGCGCGACGCTCCGCTGCCGAGAGGCCGGGCCCGAGCGCGCGGCCCAGCACCTGCACGTCTCCCTGGTGGGCCTTCACCAGACCGCCGATCAACTTGAGAAAGGTGCTCTTGCCCGCGCCATTGGGCCCGACAATGGCCACGCGCTCGCCCGGTTCGATGCGAAGGCGCGGCACGTCGAGCAACACGCGGTCGCCCGCCGCCACCTGCACACCCGTCAGCGAGATGGACGGACTCAAGTGGCTCTGGCTCACAGTAGCTTCTCCCGGATCCGGCGCGACAGCGCATCGAAGGCCATCACCAGCGCCACCACCACGATCAGCAAGGTAGCCAGCCGGCTCCACTGGAACAGGCTGACCGCTTCGCTGATCAGCAGCCCCAGCCCGCCGGCGCCGATCAGGCCGAGGATGGTCGAGTCGCGGATGTTGAACTCCCACACGTAGAGGTGGTGGCTCACGAACTGCGGCAGCACCGAGGGCCACACGCCGTGGAAGAAGACCTGGGCCTCGCCCGCGCCCGTGGCACGCACGGCGTCTACCGCCGCCATGTCGAGCGACTCGATGCTCTCGGCGAACAGCTTGCCGTAGGTGCCCATCGAGTGCAGCGCGATCGCCAGTACCCCGGCCGTCGGGCCCAGGCCCACGATGCCGACGAGGATGAGCCCGAAGACCAGCGTGTGCACGGCGCGCGACACGTCCAGCACGCCCTTGGCGGCCCAGGCCAGCGGCCGTGGCGCGCGCAGGTTGCGCGCCACCAGCATGGCGAGCGGCAAGGCCATCAGCGCTGCGAGAAGTGAACCCAGCGTAGCGATCTGGAAGGTCACCCAGGTGGCGCGCGCCACGGCGGCGAGGAAGCTGGCCTCGACCTCGCGGCGGTTCTCCACGCGCAGCACGGTGCCGTCGTCGCTGCGGTACTCCAGGCGCTCCGGGCCGAACCAGGCATCCAGGAAGCTCGGCCGCGCGAAGTCGCCCACCGTCTTCAGCAGGTTGTCCCAGGGGTTGCGGCCGAAGCTCAGGTCGCCTGCGGCCACCAGCGTCGCCAGGCACAGCGCCACCAGCAGCGCGTAGACCGCCACCAGCGAGGCAAACCCCGCCCGGCCATCAGGCCACCACCCGCGCGCCAGCGATGGCAGCCGCCGCTGCGCCAGCCCGGTCATCGTGCGCCCAGCTTGCCCGTGGCCAGCCCGGCGTCGCGGATCGGCTTGTAGAACGCGTTGTCGCGGGCGACGAAACCGGTGTAGTTGGCGGGCAGCAGGTTGGGCTGGCTGGCCAGCAGCGGGCCGATCTCGGCCAGCGCCGCCTGCAGGCGCTGCACGAAGGCCGTGTCCTTGGCGAGTGCCGCGCTCACTGCGAAGGCGTCGTTGGGCAGCGGCGCCGACTGCCAGATGACCTTGCTGCGCGCGGCCGCGATCAGGCCCTGCGCGATCATCACGTCGCGGTTGCGGTTGAAGTCGGCACCAGCGTCGAGCTGGCCGGCCGTCACCTGCGTCTGGATCGCCTGGTGCTTTGTGTACAGCACGCGGGCGAAGTGCTTCTCGGGGTCGATGCCGCGCTTCTGGAACTCGAAGAACGGGATCAGGTAGCCCGAGGTCGAGCCCTTGTCGCCGAAGGCGAAGCTGCGGCCTTTGCCCTTGGGGCCCAGCAGGTCGTCGATGCTGTTCAGCCCCGAGTCCGGGTGCGTGACGATCATCGCGAAGTATTCCGGCTTGCCCTGGTAGAGGATGGTCGAGACCACCTGCGCTTCGGCGAAGTGGTTGGCCAGCACATAGCCCCAGGGCCCCATCAGCGCGAGGTCGGTCTCGCCGTTGGCCAGGCTCTTGGCCAGGCCTTCCCAGCTGTCGACGGTGCGCAGCTCCACCGGCCGGCCCAGGCGCTGCGCCAGGTGCGCGGCCAGCGGGCGGTAGGTGGCGTCGTTCTTCTCGCGGTCGGGCTGGAACATGCCGACGCCGAACTTCAGCGGCGCGCCTTGCGCCCTGGCAAGGTGGGGCAGGCTCAGCAGGCTGCCGAGGGCCATGGCGGTGGCGTGGCGACGGGTGAGGTTCATCGGGTTTCTCCAGGTTGAGGGGCCGGGACATCGGCCGGCGTTTCGAAAGAGTGTTTCGGGCCGGACGCCGACGGCAACAGCTCGAACTGCCGAAGGAAGCGGCGGTCGATGCGGTCCTTCCAGCGCCAGGCCCAGGCGCCCTCGGCACCGAAGGGCCCGCGTGACGCGATGGCGCGGCCGTCACCCGTGGCCAGCAGCGCCAGGAAGTGACGCTGCGGACGGTGGGCCTTGGGCGCCCCGGCGTCGGCCGGGCCCAACAGCGCGGCCCGCAGATTGCCCGCCAGCACCGGCCCCATGCGCACCGCATGCACGCCGGCCTTGGGCAGGGCGTGCCCAGGCCAGCTGGCGCAGTCGCCGCTGGCGAACACCTGCGGGTGCGACACGGACCGGAGCTGCCCGTCGATGCGCACGAAGCCCCGGTCGTCGACGGCCAGCACGCCGCGGCGCGCGGGGTCGAG
>DAORHX010000006.1:0-32078 GCA_035438245.1 Rubrivivax sp. | reverse complement strand
TGCCGGGCGAAAACCCCGATAACGTGACCGATGACCTCCCACTGATCAGCAGCGGGATTCTTGACTCGATCGCGACGCTCAAGCTCGTGCTCTTCATCGAGGAGCGCTTTGGAATTACGCTCGAGGCGCACGAAACCGACAAGGAGAACATGGATACGCTTGCCCAGATGGTAGCCACCATCGAGGCCAAGCAGAAGTGAGCGGATGATGAGCACTGCACGGGCATTGCACCAGGCTTTTCTTGCCGCCACCGACCGTTTTCCGGAACGGATTGCCGTCGTCGAACCCGGCCATGGAGAGATCAGCTATCGACAGCTTGCCGATTTGTCGGGTCGCACGCGCGATCAACTGCGCGCACGGGGCGTTGGTCGCGGTGACCGGGTTGGTCTGTACCTGCGCAAATCAATCGATACCGTCGCCGCGATCTACGCCATTCTGCGCGCGGGCGCGGCCTATGTACCGGTTGATCCGGGCGCGCCGCCGGCTCGCAACGCGTACATCATGCACAACTGTGGGGTCAAGGTGGTGTTCAGCGAGAGCCGCGTCACAGAAAAGTTCTGTACTGAACTCGAAGCCCTCGGAGCAGCGCCGCAGGTGATCGCTCTCGACGACGTTGGTGCCGGACGGGCCCTGGAGCGGTGGCTCGGTACGCAACCGAGTGCGCTCCCGCTTGCACAGGAGGCAGAGGCCAGCCCGGACGATGACGATCTCGCCTATATCCTGTACACCTCAGGATCAACCGGGAAACCGAAGGGCGTGATGCTGTCGCACGAGAATGCCGTCAGTTTTGTCGACTGGTGTTCCGAGGTCTTTGAACCGCGCGAAACGGATACTTTCTCCGCGCACGCCCCATTTCATTTTGACCTCTCGATTCTTGATCTGCACGTTTCCCTGAAGCACGGTGCCGCACTCGTGCTGATCACGGAGGATGTCGGCAAGGACCCGATAACGACTTCTTGAAGGCCAGCACCGACAGGATGCCTTCTTCGATGCTGCCCTGGCCGACGAAGTTGATGACCTGCACGCCGCGCGCCTGCCCCATGCGGTGCACGCGGCCGATGCGCTGCTCGAGCACCGCCGGGTTCCACGGCAGGTCCATGTTGACCACCACCGCGGCCGCATGCTGCAGGTTCAGGCCCACGCCGCCGGCATCGGTGGACAGGAACAGCCGGCACTGCGGGTCGTCGTGGAAACGCTCGACCAGCGCGCCGCGCTGCTCGCCGGGCACGTTGCCGTCGAACTGCACATGGCCCCAGTCGCGCTGACCGCTGGCCGTGCCCAGCCGGCGGCGGATCAGCTCGTGCGTGCCGCGCCACTGGCTGAAGACCACCGCCTTGGCCGCAGGGTCTTCGAACAGCTCGTCGAGCACGGTCATCAGCTCATCGACCTTGTTTCCATGGTCGGTCTCGCGGTCGAGCAGCCAGGTGCTGTTGCAGGCCATGCGCATGTTCTGCAGCGCGCAGTGCAGGCGCTTCTGGTCGCTGTCGGACAGGTAGCCGCTCTTGCGCCAGCGCGACACGATGCGCGTGACGATGTCGCCGTTCTCGTCGTGGTGCAGCCGCTGCTGCGGCGTCAGCGGCACGAAGATGCGGTTGTCGACGCGCGCGGGCAGCTGCGTCAGCACCTCGGCCTTGCGCCGGCGCAGCATCACCGGCGCCAGCGTGCGGCCGATGTGGTCCAGCCCGTGGTAGCCGATGACGCGGCCGGCCTCGTCGCGCTTCTGGTGCTCGTCCAGCAGCCGCCAGGTCGGGCCCAGGCGATGCCGGTCGACGAACTGCACGATCGAGATCAGCTCCTCGAGGCGGTTTTCCAGCGGCGTGCCGGTGAGCACGATGGCGTAAGGGCTGGCGATGCGCTTGAGCGCGCGCGCGGCGATGGTGTTCCAGTTCTTGATGCGCTGCGCCTCGTCGGCGATCACCAGCTCGGGCGCCCAGGCGTCGATCAGGTCGGCGTCGCGCGCCAGCGTCTCGTAGTGCACGATCTTGCAGAACGCGTCTTCGCGGTACTGGGCCTCGCGCCGCGCGCGCAGCCCGCCGATGACCTGCGCGGCACGCCCGCTGAAGCGCGCGAACTCGCCTCTCCACTGGTGCTTGAGCGAGGTCGGGCACACCACCAGCACACGCTGCACGCCGAAGTGCCGCGCGAACAGCTCGGCCGCGGCGATGGCCTGGATGGTCTTGCCCAGGCCCATCTCGTCGCCGAGCAGCGCGCGCCCGGCACGCGCGGCGAACAGCGCGCCCTCGGCCTGGTACGGGTAGAGCCTGGTCTTCAGCAGCTTGTTCAAGCCCTTGTCGGCGCTGGCCTTGGGGTAGGCCTGGTGCAGCGCGCGCTGCCGGCGCTCGCCGTCGCGGATCTGCGCGACGAACTGCCAGACGTCGTCGTGGCAGCGCAGTTCGTGGCCCGCCTGCGCGGCGGCGCGCAGCAGCGGCTCCAGGCCGTCGAGCCGCTCCCAGGGCAAGGCCCCTGTGGCGGCGTCGAACAGCTGTCCGGCCTGCTGCAGCACCTCGCTCGGGCAGGCCTTGCCGGCGCGCCAGCGCACATGCCTGGCGCCGGCATAGTCGAGCCAGATCTCGCTGAACTCGGGCTGCCGGCCGCGCGCCAGCGCCGCCTTGGCGCCGCGCTTGCCGGCCAGCCGCGACAGCGTGAACTCGATGTGCTTGCAGGTGCCCAGATCGTTGGTCGCGAAGTCGGGGCAGCTGCAGAAGTTGCTGCCCGGCGCGCTGCCGCGAATGGCCACGCGGTACTGCGTGCCGCCTTGCGGGTTGCGCACCTGGAAGTCCGAGAACAGCGGCTCGCTGCCCAGGTTGTGCAGCTCGAAGCCCTGCTCGCGGCCGAACTGGCGGCGCAGCGCGGCCTGCCAGTCCGCCACGGCCATGCCGGAAGGCGGCGCGTGCGCGACAGGCGCGGTTCGGCGGCCGGGCGCGGCTTGGCTGTCTTGCGCTTCGGTGCGGGCTTGGCGGCGGTGCTGGGCATGGCGGGGGTGTGTGGGGTGTGGGGTGTGGAAACAGGCCGGGCTCGATTGTCTGTCGCGCGCGGCGCGGCGCTGGGCACACGTCGCGGGGTGTGCGCGCCGCGTTTGCATACTGGTGTCAAAGCACCAAAGTGAGGCTGACATGAGCCGCCTGACCATCACCCTGTCCGAGGCGCGCTACAAGGCGCTGAAGGAAGCGGCCGTGCAGCGCGACAAGACGATCGGACAACTGATTGACGAGAGCCTGGACTTCTACGGCATCAAGTCGCGCGCCGACGCGCGTGATCTGGTGCGTCGCGCCCGTACCCGCAGCAAGCTGCCCGACGACCAGGCCCTTGCGGTGGCGCAGGAGCACGTGCGGGCGATGCGGCGCAAGTCTTGAGCCGTCAGGCCGTCATCGTCGACACCCACGTGGTGGTTGCCGGGCTGCTGACCGGCAACGCAGCGTCCCCGGTGGCGCGCGTCCTCGATGGCATGCTGGCGGCGGCCTTCCCGTTTGTCGTGTCCGAAGCGCTGCTGGCCGAGTACCGAGGCGCGCTGTTGCGCCCGGCCCTGCGCAAGCTGCATGGCCTGACAGTGGCGGAGGTCGAGACACTGCTGACCGACATCGCCCAGCACGCCATCGTCCTGCCCCCAGGCGTCGGGTCGCCGGCACCAGACCCCGGCGATCAACTGCTGTGGAACCTGCTCGCCGCCAGGCCGGACCTGTTGCTCGTCACAGGTGACAAGGCGCTGCAGCGCGACGCCGCGATGCAAGCGCGCGTGCTGTCGCCGCAGGTCTTCATCGAAGCTTGATGTCATGGAACCCTGCGAACAACCCGGCAGCTTCACACCCCGATGAGCGACATCAAACTCTTCCGATTGACTGCCGGCAAAGCCACGGGGCTGCAAGGCGATGCGTCCGACCTGGAGAAGCCGCTGCAGACGCTGATCGAGGCCAACCTCGAAGCGCTGCTCGGCATCCGATTCCTGGCCAGCGAGTACTCCACCGGCAAGACGCACGCCGGCCGCATCGATTCGCTGGGCCTGGACGAGAACAACTGCCCGGTGATCCTGGAATACAAGCGCTCGGTCGGCGAGAACGTCATCAACCAGGGCTTGTTCTATCTGGACTGGCTGATGGACCACCAGGCCGAGTTCAAGCTGCTGGTGATGGAACAGTTGGGCAAGCCGGCGGCCGATGCCATCGACTGGGCTGCACCGCGGCTGGTGTGCATCGCGGCGGACTTCACCAAGTACGACGGCCATGCGGTGCAGCAGATGAATCGCAACATCGAGCTGATCCGCTACCGAAGCTTCGGCGAAGAACTGCTGTTGCTGGAGCTGGCCAATGCAACCAGTGTCCACACCGGGCGCTCGGGTTCGGCGAAGCCGGCCAAGGCACAGAAGACCCGGGCCGTCGATCCCGCCGCCGGCAAGCCGGGCACGACGGGCGATCGTTCGTTCGCGGAGTGGCTGCCGCTGCTGCCGCGGCATTTGGGCGAGTTGGTCGCGTCACTGGACGGGCACGTGATGTCGCTGGGCGACGATGTGCAGCGCAAGGAGTTGAAGCTCTACGTGGCCTTCAAGCGGCTGAAGAACTTCGCTACGGTGGTGCCGCAGAAGAACCGGCTGCTGCTGTACCTGCATATCGATCCTGCCCACGTGCGGCCGCTGCCGGCGAACGGCCGCAACGTCAGCCAGCAGGGGCACTGGGGCACGGGCGACCTGGAGCTGGCACTGACATCCCAGGCAGACCTGGATGCGGCCAAGCCTCTGATCCTGATGGCGTACGAGGGGCGTGGTGCGGGTCACCGAAGCGCCACCCAGGACGGCGCCCTGAAGCAGTGATAATGCGGCGCATGTCTGCGATCCGTCCGATCACCGCAGCGCGCTCCGGTTGGCGTTGGCGCAAGCCATCCGCCTGACCTGCTCCTACGCGCCCCCAGCGGCGCCTGAAGTCCCCACCCGCCATGTCGCGCCGGCCTTGCCGGCGATCGAGAAGGCGGGTAACCAAGCGGGTACCCCAACGCGGAGGTCCGACAGACCCTCCAGCGAAACGAAGAGGAAAGAGCGCAATGCTGCTGATGATCGACCAACTTCAGGTGGGTCTCACGGCATCCCACCACGGCCCGCAAACCCGCGCCAGTGCTGGCGATTCGGGCTCTTGACGGCTCAGAGCGGACCGCTACAGCCCGGCGAAAAGCGGGTATCGATGCGGGTATCGAATCCAGGTCGAAACGGTAGGCCACGCGAGGGCGTAGCGCGAGGCGACCCGATGTCAACGAACGGCTAGGATGCTCGCGGCAAAACGACGCTAGTCCTTTGCCTTCGAGATCACTTGGGAGGGCTGCAGACGATGACATTCTGGGAAACCTGGGGCAGCTTGGTTCAGCGCTTGCTTGCTTCGGTTGGTTCGCAGGCGTCGCTGGTCGCACTCCTTCTCGTGTTCGCTCCGCAGCCTTTGGAGCTGAAGGGGTGGACGCTGGCGCTGATCGTCTTGGCGATGGTTCTGGCGGTAGTAAGCGTCTGGCTTGAAGTCACTGCGGAACGCAAGGCGCATCGTGGCCGCAAGGTCTATCTACGCGATGATGCCGAAGGGATCAAGGCATACATGCGGAGCTGGATCGACAGCAGCGGCAGGGCGGCGATCTGGACGCGCGACCTAAGCTGGGCAGATGATGATCAGACGCGGCGACAGCTTGAGGCCAAGGCGACCAGCGGGAATCTCGATATCTTCGTGCCGATCGAAAATGACCTGTGTGCCCGGCTCCGTGGCGTGGGTGCAAGAGTCCATGTGTACGGTGGGCGCCGCATGCAGGCTCCGGCATCCCGCTTCACGATTGCCTTCTTCGGAAATGGAGGATCAAAAGTCGCAATCGGTCGTGCCGTGGCGGGCATGCACGTCATTGAAGAACTCGGCACAGACGATCCAGCGTTCCACATGGCGACCGACCTCATTGCAATCGCAGGGCTACTGGCTGAACGAGGAGGCTCAGATGCAGGCCGCGAGACGGGCTAGCGCCAAGGCTCAGGATGAACTTACACGCGAGTGGGATCGACTTGCGGAGGAGAGAGATCGTCAACTACGAACCGGGCTAGATCTCAGTTTCCGCCATGTAGTCGCGCCGGTCGCGGCAAGGTTACTTGAGCCGGCCGACAAGTCGCTGCTGCTCGACGTAGGTTGTGGCACTGGGCACTTCACTGCCCATATTGCCCCTGAATGCGAACATGTGTTGGGGATTGAGCCTTCTACCAAGTGTGTCGAGATAGCGCGGCGAGTTTGTGCTGAAGCACCAAACGTCAGCTTCGCCAACGTCGCCGTCGAGGATTTCGGCGAACTTGACCCTGACCGTCAGGTGACAGCCGCGGTCGCCGTGATGGTGATGATGACTGCACCAGATCTTGACTCCTTCGTGCGTGCCGTTTGGAAGCGGCTGCCGGCGGGTGGTGTTTTCGTCTCAGTCATCCCTCATCCGTGCTTCTGGCCGATCTATTGGGGATATGCGTCGGAGAGCTGGTATGCCTATCTCGACGAGATCTTCATCGAGGCGCCTTTCAAGATTTCCTCTGATCTAACGAGCGTGATGACTACTCATATTCATCGACCTCTAGAGCGGTACATCACTGCTGCCGCCCTTGGCGGCTTCATCATCGATGCACTTGAGGAACCGATGCCCAACGAAGCAGTCTCGGCTATGTACCCAGAACCATGGCGCTTTCCCCGATTCCTCGCGATGAGGTGGGTGCGCCGGTAGATTGACAGTAGAGAAGGCTCCGAGGCCATGACTACTCGCGTTGAAGGCGAGCTTCATCATCTTCACGACGGGCGTCTTGGTCGTAGTGCTTTGCAATTGAGTGCAGCACCTCCGCAACTCGCGGGAACCGGTGCCCGACAACCGTCGCGCGCTCCCTAAATCGCGCTGCAAGTGCACGCTCTTGGACGCCACCTTCTCCCATGGACCTGGAGGTCACGCCCCGATTGTTGAGGACGCCGGTGTAAAAGCCCCGCCGGATGTCCTCGTGCTGATCATCATCGAGAACCTCTGAAATCGCTGCGGGCGGCCAGGTGCCGTCGCTGTCGGCATGGCAGTCGGATAGCCATCCCCCGATCGTGACGTCCGTAACCGCAACGCGGTCGGCCTCGGCTGCCAATCTGCGCACCTCGACTACCCAGCGCTTCAACTCCACGCCGTCGATGCTGCCGTCGGCCATCTTCCCAGGGATACCCCTGCCGGAGTGCAGGACGTGCCAAGCCAAGTCGCCCGCCGCTTTCAATGAGTCGTTCATTGGCTCCGGCTCGCGGTTTCGAGGCTTGTAGACCAAGCAGATGCACTCCATGAACAAGGCTGGGTCAGCTAGCAACTCGGCATACAGGCTCTTTGCGCCGTGCTCCGTGTGCTCCAGAGCGCGGAAGAACGCGAACTCAAGCATTGCAAGGTCTCTTCGAGGGACTTTGCCGGCAGCCTCGATGGCGCTGATCGCCTTGCCGATGTGCCATCCATCGGGCAGCCGCCCATTTGGCTCGGCACCGGAACGGATCGCTTCAAGGACTCCTTTGAGCACGTCAGCGTCAACATTTTCGGGCTGATACATCACCAGTTGGAATGCCGTGCGCGCGCGGCCGCGTTTGGTGAGCTGTTCCACGGCCATGTTGGTGCTTGCGGTGTCGAGCCTGCAGATGCCGGGAACGACGGCAGCCCAATACCTATCCTGCGAGACGCCCTCGTGCGACTCCAGCAACTTCCAGCTCTCGGGCGTGAAGGGTGCGCTGATCAGCAGGTCGGGGATAGCTGATGATCGTCCCTGGGCCTGCAACTGTGAGATGGTCTGGTCAAGAGTGGATGCGCGCTTTTCATCGCTCATCCCGGCAAGCAATCCGCGGATCACCAAGTCGACGTTGGCCCAACCGACTGTCAGCTGTCGTTCCAGCAGCCATCCAACGATTTCATCCGGGTCAAGTGCCGAACTGCCGATCTCCCATCCAACCAGCCCGGGCGCTGCGGCTTCCGCCGCAAGTCGTGTGATGCCTGGCCAGCCCAGCGACGCGAACACCGAGCCGAGGGCGCGACCCCGCTCCCTGGCGAGCGTGTCGCGATGGAGTTCATGGTCCTGTTCTCGCCCGTCAGGCAATGTGATCCAGTCGGATGCGAAGAGCCATAGGCTGGCTTTGACCAGGTCGGTGGGAGCCAGTCGGTCGAACATGGGCCGAAGCCTCTCGGCTGCCGCGCGTGATTTGCGGTCACCATCCAGGTTGTAGGAGTTGTGCCAACCCAAGTACTTGCAGAGACTGTCTCGGACGATCATCCGTCCGTCGTCATCGAATGCCACTGCGGCTTCAACAAGGCAGACCACGGACTCCCTGTAGCTGCCGTCAAAGGAGTCGAGCGAAGCAACCAGCGTGGCGATACGTTCTGGACGTCCTTCCGCCTGGGCGATCACACGCGCGCCGAGCTCTGAGAGGTACCAAAGGTCAACGCGACCACGCAGGTCTGACTTCCCCGCGTCGTCCTCGCGCCAGACTGGAGCAGCATTCGCGCTAGCCCACTGAGATCCTCGTGGAAGCAGCGAGACCATCAGGGACCAAGCAGAATCGTTGTGATCTCGAACGAGCCTGTCCAGCACGGCGAGGCGTCTCTCGCTCGATGCCATTGTTTGTGGCCACCAAGCGCGGAACAGCGATTCGAGTGATCTCGCGGGTGTATTGCCCCAGTTTCCTGGCACAGGTACCGTGGACAACTGCGCCAACACGTTGGCAACTCGATGCAGTCGCTCCGGTGACCATGCAAGCAGCTCCATGGCCCACAGCAAACCCGCATGCCAGCAGCGGCCGAAGGCACCTGATCCGCTCGACTCCGAAATCAACCGCGTGACCGTGCGGAGCGGACCCCGGAGGCTGCTCTCGATGGCGGATAGGAACTCGTCCGGAGCCGCTTCAGCAAGCTCTCGAAGAACGCCTGCTGCGGATAGCCATTGCTCGCCACTCGCGTCGTGCAGAAGTTGCCGAACCAGGCCCGTCACTCGGACGAGGATAGCGGCCGAGGACTCGCTGGAGCCCCGCTCTGCGTAGACGCTAAGCTTGACTAAAGAGTCGGCGATCGCGTCGATGACGATGCCAGACTCTTCCCGTGTCTTCCCATAGACGCTGGCCATCCAGCGTTTCTCCTCATCGAGCTCCAGTGCTGGATCGGGCTTTGCCAGCACGGCCTCTGCCACCGAGAAGAAGCGGTTCAACGCGGCGGGCGTCAGTGACGGGGCGCACAGATGCAACAGTTCAAGCGGTGACCTCGCTCGCCATACGGTGCCAATCTGAACGACAGGCGAGTCGTCTGTTCGGCTCAGAGACCGAAGATCCAGGTCAAGTTCTTCGTACGGACGACCGTCGATTGCCTCCACGCAGGTCCGGTCACCTCCCTTGGCGCTGTTCCAGGACCCAACCAGACAAAGCGTAGACAGGGTACGGATGAAGGATTGATTCAACCATTGGGGGCGGCTGATGGCCGGGTTCTTCGCGCACACGCGTCGATAGACTGACCAAGACCGCCCCACGCTCCGCGACAGGCGAGCAGCATCTGACTCCTCTTCTCCCAACTGCACCAATTGCTGCTCGAAGGTGGATGAGGATGGGCGCGCAAGGCCGACGATCTGTGACTCAATGGGCGCGGCCCTAGACGTTGCACCGAGCGGGCCTTCCGTCCTATCGCCACGCCTTAGCGGAACGACGAGCGATAGGCCCTCTCGCGGTGCACGTACAGCCGCGACTTCGGGAGAGCAGGCAACCACTGCGCGAAGCGCGGCATTACTGTCAATGAACCTCCATCCGTCGACAGCCGAGATGCACGCGGCGTCGTCGGCCAGCCCGAGAGCGGAGAGCCTCACGCATGCAAACGCTGCGGCCTCCTCCTGGCTGTCTGCCTCCACCGCAATGATCGAGGTTCGAGCGGAAATCAATTCGTCAAAACGTTGCGCCGCAGCGTCTCGGTCGGCAAGTAGCGCTTCGGTTGTCAATCGGCATCTCGACTGTCCTCGCCATCGCTGCCAGAAACTTTCCGTCGACTCGATTCCGGAACCCGACAGGCCAAGCAGCTCGGCAAACCAAAGCGTGACCGCGGGCGCACGCTCGAGCCAGGCCTCCAGGTCATCGGCGTCAAGAGCCCGTACCTCGCGCCATGGCGCAGCTTCTTCGGCGACCTGGCGCCACGCATCTCGCTGCCGCCAGCGTCTCGGGGTGACGAACATGAAGGTGGCCTCGGCCATTTCACTGACGGAGGTCTCGAAAACTCGCTTGGCGAAGTCGTCGCTGGCCTTGCTGTGCGGTCGCGAATCGCAACCCATTTCCCAGCGTGCAGGTCCAGTTGGAACCCACGGGTTGCCTTCAATGGCGTCGGTGACCCCGTCCCAGCCAGGCTCGTTGATCGAGTCTCCGGTGCGCATCGCCAGCGCGGTTGTTGTCGACGTGGCTTGAACGAGGCGTCGAACGAGCAACGGAAGTTGTGCCTGTGCATCGCGGGTGTCCGCCCAAACCTCAATGTGCGTTGATGTGATTCGCAATGTTGCCCCTCTAGTCGCGTCGGCATCGCTCACTGCGCTCGTTTAGTTGAGCTGAACGCGTCGGTGTCTTTACGACGTTGCGAACGGAGCATACGAAATGCCGCACGCAAGGAACCGGAAGTCTGGTCGCTTGAACGTGTCGTTGCCGTGAGCGGTCTTGACGAGGCGGGTTGCTCAAGCAGAGTTGAACGGGCCGGCGCATCGTTAGCGCTGGGCAAGTGTCAACAAGCGTATGCCCCTCACCGACATCAAGATCCGCCAGGCCAAGCCCGCTGACAAGCCGATCAAGCTCGCCGACACCGCCGGTCTGTACCTCGAAGTCAAGCCCAGCGGCTCCAAGCTCTGGCGCTACCGCTACCGGATCGCCGGGCGCGAGAACCTGTTCGCCATCGGCGAGTATCCGCAGGTGTCGCTGGCCGATGCGCGCAAGGCGCGCGACGACGCCCGTGAACTGATCCGCCAGGGCCGGCACCCCGCCCATGCGCGGCAGACCGAACGCACGCGGCAGATCAACGCCAACGCGCTGACCTTCAAGGCCATCGCCGAGGAGTGGATCGAGAAGAAGCGCAGCCGCTGGGCGCCGTACTACCTGATGCAGGTGGAGCGCGGCATGAAGAAGGACATCTACCCGCGCATCGGGCGGCTGCCGATCCGCTCGGTCACCGCGGCCGACGTGCTGGCCATTCTGGACCGCGCTACGAAGCGCGGCGCCGAGGTGGTGGCGCTGAACCTGCGGCAGTGGTGTTCGCAGGTGTTCCGCTACGCCGTCGCCACGCTGCGCGCCGACCACGACCCGGCCTCGGCCCTGCGTGGCGCCGTCATCCGCCCGCCGGTCAACCACAGCCGGCCGATGGACCGCGACGAGATCGCCGCCTTCCTGCGCAAGCTGCAGGGCTTCGGCGGCCACCGCACCACGGTGATCGCGCTGCGCCTGCTGCTGCTGACCTTCGTGCGCACGATCGAGATGCGCAAGGCCGAGTGGACGGAGGTGGACCTGGCCGCCGCCGAATGGCGCATCCCGGCCGAGAAGATGAAGATGCGCCGGCTGCACATCGTGCCGCTGTCCACGCAGGCAGTGGCGCTGCTCACTGAGCTGAAGGGCATCACCGGCGCTGGGCGCTGGCTGTTCCCCAATCACCGCCGGCCGCACGACGTGATGTCGGCCACCACCGTCAACCACGCACTGATGAG
The DNA here is from genome assembly GCA_035438245.1 of Rubrivivax sp. GTDB lineage: Bacteria > Pseudomonadota > Gammaproteobacteria > Burkholderiales > Burkholderiaceae_C > Rubrivivax. Next base: position 20,386 of record DAORHX010000006.1, on the reverse strand, counting down.
CCTGGGCTTCGCGTCGGCCACCGTCACCGCGCACGATTTCCGCGCCACCGCGTCGACGCGGCTGCACGAGATGGGCCTGCGCTCCGACTTCATCGAGCTGCAGCTCGCGCACGTGGAGCGCAACCGGGTGCGCGCGGCCTACAACCATGCCGATCACCTGGCCGAGCGCGCCGCGATGATGCAGACCTGGGCCGACTGGCTGGACGCCATCACGGCGGACAACCCCGGCGCGCGCAGCGGCCAGGGCTGACCGCCGCGATCGGCCTCACGCGGCAGGCCCGCTCATCGCGTCGGCCCCATCGGGTTGACTGGCCTTGCACCGCGGCCGGCCCAGGATGGCCCCCAGATAGGCCCGCGAGGCGCGTGGCCTCGAATGGCCGGCCATCTTCGAGACAGCCAGGCACGCAGCCTTCACCTCGCTCGACGTGTCGCTGGCGCCACCTCGCACCGGCGGCTGTTGCCCGGTGCGCACCACGTACTCGCCGATCAGCGCCTCGTGCCGCAGGCCGTGCGCCGTTACGCCCAGCTTGCGTTTGGTGAAGCCGAACCTGCGCAGCACGTAGGCGAAGCGCTGCATGTTCTGTTTCAGTGACCGGTCGGGCCTGCCCAGGTGGGCCTCCGGGTCCGAGCCCGCCACGCGCTGCGCGTGCGCGACGGCCTGCAGGCGCTGAGGCGTGTCCAGCGGCAGGTAGCGCGGCCGGCCGTTCTTCGCGCCCTGGCGCACCCACAGGTAGCTGTCGGCCTGGCGTTCGTCGGGCGGCAGACCCGTGGCCTCGAACGGCACGACCAGGGCGTTCGGCCGCAGCATCACCGATTCCTTCTTGCGCAGGCCGAAGGCGTGGATCACGTACAGCGACGCCCCCACGTAGGCGTCGTAGGCGCTTACGCGCTGCAGCAGCGCGTCGATGTCCAGGCCCTGGGCCGACCAGCTCTTGTCGCGCTCGGCCACCTCGTGGCGCTGGTACTCGTGCAGCTCCAGGCCGTAGAAGGCCGGCCCGCGCACGAAGCCGGGCTTGCCCGTCCACAGCGCCAGGCCGCGCAGAAAGCTCAGGTAGGTCTGGATCGTGGCCGGCTTCAGCTTGTCGTCGCGCCACACCTGCACCATGGCGCGGATGTGCTTCTGCCCCAGGTTGCGCGGGTCGGGCAGGGTCTTGAAGCCGGCACGGTCGTGCAGGGCCGCGTAGAAGCGTCGCAGGAAGTCGGCGCGATCCTGCCGGGTCTTGTGCGACACGGTCTTCTGCCGCGACGTGTGCTGCTGGTTGTGCAGGCGCAGCAGCACCTCCAGCACCTGCATCGGGTCGGCCTGGCCGGGACGGTGGCGCGCCAGGATGTCGGCGTCGGTCAGGCCCGCCCAGTCGCGCAGGCGCGGCGGTTGGTGGGCGGTGCGGCCCACTGGCGGCGGGCGAAGTTGGAGAGATTTGGAACTGGGCGGATCGATGGAAAGGCGGGGCATGGTCAGCTCCGGTTGAAGGGTCGACATCGGCGCGTGTCCCTTTCCATGTCGCCATGGCGCGCGCCAGGGGTGGAATCGATGCAGGCGCCTGCCCGGCGGATTCCGTCGCCGGGCGCGGCCGTGGCCTTGTGCTTGCGATGCAGCGGGCGCCACGTGCGCTCTGCACCGACCCAGGGGTTCACCAGCGTTGGCAGCGATGCCGCCGGCTGGCTCGGTCATCCTTAAAAATGGGAACGGGTTGATCCGGCCCGTGCGCGGGTTTCCGCGCGGCACGGGGTGGGCGATGGCGCCAGCCTCCGGGGCGGGCGGCATCGGCAGCCAGGTCGGGCCTGCTGCCTTCGATGGATCAGGTCTCTGCGCTTTCGCAGCGCCATCCACCTGCATGGGTCCGCCCCTCACCGAGAGTCCGGGGCGGTGTCAGGTGCACGAGCGAGGGCGACGCGTGGCGGAGCCCATCAGGGCAAGCACGACCACGCGCCGGGCCGCCCACGAGTGGCGGCCGGTGCTCGAACGGATGGCGAGACGCTGTGCACGGCATCGGGCGCCGGCACGGCTTGGGCACGGTCTGCAGCGCGCTTCCGGAGCGCCCGGCGCGGTGGCCGGTGGGCTGCAGCATTCAGCTCTGCGAAGAGGAACCAACGTCCGCGACCTCGTGGGTCACGGCCAGCCTGGCTCAGGGCCAGGCCTCAAAGGGCAGGTAACGACTGCGACGCCTCTTCGCTCCAGCGGAGCAGGCCATGAGGGAGGCCCAAGGGAGCCTGTAGTGGACGCGCGGGGCGCGGGTGTCGTCAACGGGCGTGGCGCGGACGCCCGCCGCAATCGGCCGGATTCACGGGTACTTGCATGGGCAAGTGATGCAGGGGCAAGGCGGCTCTGTTTGCGGAACGCCGGCAGGGCGCGCGCCGCCCCTGGGGTTGACGACTGTGCGATTGGCCTCTGGTGGTGAACCGGGTATGCGATGCGCGGGTCTTGGGCCGCGCCTTCAAGCGCTAGGGCAGCGTCGCGGTGTCACCCGATTTCAACTGCGGTGACACCTTCGGCGGCACGCCTCTGTCCGGTGTCACTGCGGCGCCACTGGGGTGGCACTCGAATGCCACTGCCGTGACAGTGACGCGCCGAAGTCCGGTTCGCCGGCGTGCACGGGGTTGAACTGTCGTCGTCGCATGGGACGGTGGCCGGATCTTCATCCGGAGAAAGACCATGCGTACCTTTCACTGGGTCAGCGGCGAGCTGACCGAAGTCCAGCGCTTCATCAACGTGCCAATGCGCTGGTGCGAGCAGTACCCGGCGCGCGAGCGGCGGGAGCTGTGGATCCGTTCGACCGGGGGCATCGAGGTGAAGCTCGTCGTGCACACCCGCGCCATGCCGGCCCGCCGCGGGCACCGGGTGCTAGCCGTGCTGCACCGCAGGCAACTGGTCGGCCTGCGCAACCTGTCGACGGGCGCGCAGGTCAACTTCGTGCGCAGTGACCCGCCGCTGCTATGGCGGCGGTGTGATGGCGTGGCGGTCACGTTGCTCGTGATCGTTGGTGTGATGGCCGGGCTCATGGGGTCGCTCGCTGCGGGCGCGTTAGCCACTCTGGCGGCGGTGGGCTTCCCGCCAATGTGGATCCTGGGCCGATGGCTTCTTCGGTGCGGCCTGTCGGCCGACGTGGAGCGCGCGTTCGAGACGGCACAAGCCCAGATGGAGGGGCGTGTGCAGCTTCGAAGGGTCAAGTGATGCAGGTCGGCCCGACCCGCATCACCCGGCCGAGACGGGCGCGAAACCCGACCGGATCAGTGGGCTATGGACGTTGCAGCAACGTTGCGGCATGATTGCAGCAACGCAACTGGAGGCATCCATGGACGCACCGCAAAGTGTCTCACCCCTCGAACTGGGTCGCCACCTCACGCACGTTCGTGAGCGGGCCGGCATCAAGCAGGCCGAGCTGGCGCGCCGGGTGACTTGGAGCCCAGCCGTCCTGTCGCGTATCGAGAGCGGCGAGCGGCCCGTTGCTGCCGAGGAGCTGGAGCAGCTGCTGGAGGCGATCGACACCGCTGAGGCAGCGCAGCTCAGGTCAGCGCTGGGGCGCCAGTGGGCTGTGATCGAGCGGCCGGGCCTCGACCATCCTGACCAGGATCTGCTGTGGTCGGCGGAAGAGGTGGCGCAGCAACTGCGCTCCTTGGCTCAGCAGCCGGACGTGAAGCACGCGTTCGAGCGCCGGCTGTCCGCGTATGTGCAGGAGCTGGGCGCCGTCGCAGGCTTGTTGCTCAAGCGCGATCATCAGGTGGCGTTCATCGGCAGCATCGGCATCGGCAAGTCCACGGCCATCTGCCGCCTCGCCGGGCTGGAGGTGGCGGTGCCGGATTCGCCCAACCCAGCGCCGGTGCTGGAAGCGGGAGCGGGTGGCATCACGATCTGCGAGGTGCATCTGCGCCGGGGCCCCGGATACGGCTTGATCATCGAGCCGCGCAGCGACGAGGAGATCCGCGCCGACGTCACGGACTTCGCCGAATACGTGCGCGGTGCCGATGCCTCGTCAGCCGAGGGCGAGGGCGACGAAGAGTCCCAGGGCATCTCCAAGGAGGTGGAGCGGGCCATCCGCAACCTGGCGGGCCTGCGTGTCCGGCGAGAGAAGGGCGCCGACGGCAAGACCATCCGGCGCGACGAGGCCAAGGAACTGGCCAAGAAGTCTGGCAGTACGCGCGAGCTGGTGGTCGAGATCCTGTCCCTGATGGAACTGCACCGCCGGGACCGTCGGGACATCTGGCACGACGCCAGCACCGGCAAGCAGCCGCTTGAGTGGTTGAAGGACACCTTCGAGAAGGTCAACAACGGCCGTCACCCCGAGTTCACGCTGCCGCGTCGGATCGAGGTGATCGTGCCTGACGTGCTGCTCCAGGCCGACGATCTATCGATCCGATTCATCGACACAAAGGGCATCGACCGCACCGCTGCGAGGGCCGACCTCGAAGGGCTGCTCGATGACCCGCACACGCTGGCAGTGCTGTGCTCGGGCTTCAACAACGCCCCGGCGGCGGAGGCGCGGCTGCTGCTCGAACGCGCGAAAGAGGCTGGCGTACGCGGACTGAACGAGAAGGCTGCGCTGCTCGTCCTGCCGCGGCCCAGCGAGGCCTTGGCCGTCAAAGACGAGTCGGGCCAGAAGGTCGAGACGGCGGAAGAAGGATACGAACTCAAGGGCGAGCAGGTTGCAATGAGCCTGCAGCCGATCGGCATGGAAAGCCTGGCGGTCGGCTTCTTCAACTCGTACCAGGATGATCCAGAGGCCCTCCGCGCTTTCCTGGCCGACCGCCTGCTGGCTGCGCGCAAAGCGTTCCGCGGCCGGCTCTTCGAGATCGTCACCAACGCCAAGGCTCTGCTGCTCAACTACGAGCAGGAGCAGGCCCAGGCCGTCATCCGCCAGGCGGCATCGCAGCTGCAGACCTGGATCCAGCGCAATCGCACCCCGAAGCGGCTGAACGTCCATGTGCAAGACAGCCTGCTGGAGCAGATGACGCGCGCGTACGCGGCCACGGTGCGTGCCTCCGTCAATCGCGAAGGCGAATGGCACAACCTGAACTACGGCCACCACCTGGGCTATGGCGCTCGCCGCATGGCGGCGCTGTCGCTCGGAACGGCCGTTCAAGGCTTCACCGAGGTGTGCCAGAACATGGCCGCAACCCCGGGGCTGGAGGAAGCAAAGGAACTCATCGCCCAGGCCGAGCGACTGCTTCAGACCGCCTACGACGAGCTGCTGCTCAAGGTCCAGTTGATGGGCCAGACCTCGTTCCGCGACGAGCTGAAGCTGGACAAGGCCTTCTGGAGCGCCTGCCAGAACGAGTGGGGCCGGGGCGGTGGTTACAAGGACCGCGTGGCCAGCCACAGCCGTGACTGGTTCGGCCAGACCGAGCGGCTTGAACTGGAAGGTGAGCTGCTGTCGATGATCCAGCGCGAGTGGGACGCCGCGCTCGCCCGCATCGAGGCCCTGCTGGGTACCGATGAGTGAGCCGCTTGTACTTGGTCACCACCATGAGCGAAGCCCTGCACACCGAATCGCGGCGCCGTTTCAGGGCCGCATGGATTGCGGCCGGCGGTACCGTTGAAGACGTTCGCCGAACTGGCGAGGAGCGTTACCGGCACCCGCTGTGCGCCCATCCGATCCGCACGAACAAGCGGCGCAAGGACGTCCCGGCGAAACTGCTGAGCAGCTACAACGCGATCCAGCGCCTGCTGCCCCGGCAGTGCGCCCACTGAGAACAAGAACCGATGGCCCTCAAGAAATCCCAGCTTTACAGCAAGCTCTGGCAGTCGTGCGACGAATTGCGCGGCGGCATGGATGCCAGCCAGTACAAGGACTACGTGCTGACGCTGCTGTTCGTCAAGTACGTGTCCGACAAGTACGCCGCCGATCCGGCTGCGCTCATCGAGGTCCCGCCCGGTGCCCGCTTTGCCGACATGGTGGCCGCCAAGGGCGACAAGGAGATCGGCGACCGCATCAACAAGATCATCGGCAAGCTGGCCGAGGCCAACGACAGCCTGAAGGGCGCGATCAACGTCGCCGACTTCAACGACGAAGAGAAGCTCGGCAAGGGCAAGGAGATGGTGGACCGCCTCTCCAAGCTGGTGGCCATCTTCGAGGGCCTGGACTTCGGCCGCAACCGCGCCGAGGGCGACGACCTGCTGGGCGATGCCTACGAGTACCTGATGCGGCACTTCGCCACCGAGTCGGGCAAGAGCAAGGGCCAGTTCTACACGCCGGCCGAGGTGTCGCGCGTGATGGCACAGGTGATCGGCCTGGACAAGGCCAAGTCGGCCACGCAGACCATCTACGACCCCACCTGCGGCTCGGGTTCGCTGCTGCTGAAGGCGCACGACCTGGCCAAGAGCCGCACCGGCCATGACCTGACCATCTACGGGCAGGAGATGGACAACGCCACGTCAGCGCTGGCGCGCATGAACATGGTGCTGCACGACTGCCCCACGGCCGAGATCTGGCCCGCCAACTCGCTGAGCAGCCCGCACTTCAAGGACGAGCGCAACGCGCTGCGGCTGAAGGCCTTCGACTACGTGGTGGCCAACCCGCCCTTCAGCCAGAAGAACTGGACCAGCGGGCTGGATCCGGCCAACGACCTGTACGGCCGATTCGGCACCAACCCGCACGACTGGGGCGTGCCGCCGCCGAAGAACGGCGATTACGCCTTCCTGCTGCACATCCTGACCAGCCTGAAGAGCACCGGCCGCGGCGCGGTGATCCTGCCGCACGGCGTGCTGTTCCGCGGCGGTGCCGAGGGCGCCATCCGCAAGAAGCTGGTGCAGCAGGGTGTGATCCTGGCGCTGGTGGGCCTGCCGGCCAACCTGTTCTACGGCACGGGCATCCCGGCCTGCATCGTGGTGCTGGACAAGGCCGGCGCGCCCGGCCGCCGCGGCATCTTCATGATCGACGCCAGCAGGGGCTACACCAAGGACGGCAACAAGAACCGGCTGCGCGCGCAGGACATGCACCGCATCGTCGACATCTTCCACCGCCAGCTGGAGCAGCCGCGCTACTCGCGCATGGTGCCGGTGGCGGAGATCGAGGCCAATGACTTCAACCTGAACCTGCCGCGCTACATCGACACCAGCGAGCCTGAAGACCTGCAGGACATCGAGGCGCACCTGAAGGGCGGCATCCCCGCCCGCGACCTGGACGCGCTGGCCGCCTACTGGCAGGTGCTGCCCGGTGTGCGAGCGCAGCTGTTCGAATCGGCTGGTCGCCCCGGCTACAGCCGGCTGCTGGTGGAGCCGGCGCAGGTGAAGGCCACGATCTTCGGGCATCTGGAGTTCACCGCTTTCAGGCAACAGGTGCAGTCGCGCTTCGAGGCCTGGCGCACAGCGCAGCGGCCCGGCCTCGTCGCCCTCAAGCCCGGCGACTCACCCAAGCACCTGATCGAGACGCTGTCCGAGGCCTTGCTCGCCGCCTTCCAGGGCGCGCCGCTTCTCGACGCCTACGACGTCTACCAGCGGCTGATGGACTACTGGGACGAGACGATGAACGACGACGCCTGGGCCATCGCGCTGGATGGCTGGCAGGCGATGGCCGACGGCAAGCCGAACTTCGACCTGATCCCCGAGCACCTGGTGATCGCGCGCTACTTCGCCAAGGAGCAGGCGCAGGTGGATGCGCTGGAGGCCGAGCGCGATGCGGTGACGCTGGAGCTGGAGGAACTGATCGAGGAACACGGCGCCGACGACGGGCCGCTGGAAGAGGCCAAGAACGACAAGGGCAAGGTCACGGCCAAGGGAGTGAAGGACCGCTTGCGCGAGATTCGGGGCGACAAGGACGCTGACGAGGAGCGCGCCGTGCTTGAGACGCTGCAGGCGCTGTTCGACAAGGAAGCAATGGCGGGCAAGAAGCTCAAGGATGCGCAGAGGGCGCTGGCGGCGAAGGTGCTATCGAAGTTTGGACAGCTCACCACCGACGAAGTCAAGGTACTGGTGGTCGATGACAAGTGGATAGCGGCACTCCGCTCGCGCCTCGAAGATGAGCTTGCTCGGATCAGCCTGGGCCTTACCGGCCGTGTACGGCAGCTTGCCGTGCGGTATTCGACGGCTGTGCCGGGGCTTGCGGCGGAACTTGATGCACTGGCTGCGCGCGTTTCGAAACACTTGGCTGCGATGGGGTACGAGTGACCGACGTGGCTGACTTCGTTGCTTCTGATGCTGGCCCGATTCCTGTCGGGTGGGACGCTTCCACCGTGGGAGCTGAGTTCGACGTGCGCTTGGGCAAGATGCTTGACGCCGCTCGGAACGTAGGCGAGCCGAAGCCTTACCTTGGCAACCGCTCTGTGCAGTGGGGACAAATTGACGTCAACGACCCGGGCATGGTCCCGCTCACGCGGGCTGAGCAGCTGGCATTGAGGCTGCGCAGCGGCGATCTTCTTGTATGTGAAGGTGGTGAGGTCGGCCGCGCGGCGATCTGGCGCGATCAGTTGCCCGAGTGCTACTACCAGAAGGCGCTGCACCGGCTGCGTCCGCGGAACGGCTACAGCCCTGAGTTGATGGCTGCCTACCTGCGCTTTTGGTCGGATCGAGGTGCGCTTGCCGACTACGTGACGCAAACCAGCATCGCGCACTTGCCGCGGGAGAAGCTCGTCACAGTTCCCTTGCCGCGGCCTCCCGCGACAGAGCAGCGCGCAATCACGGCTGCCTTGTCGGATGTCGATGCCCTGCTCACCAAGCTCGACCAACTGATCGCCAAGAAGCGCGACCTCAAGCAGGCTGCGATGCAACTGTTGCTGTCCGGACACCGTCGCCTGCCAGGCCAGGCCGAGCCGTGGCTGCGCGTGCGGCTCGGTGACGTGTTCGACTTCCGGAACGGTGTGAACGCTGACAAGCGTGCGTATGGACGGGGCATTCAGTTCATCAATGTTCTCGAGGTCATCACGCGCCCGCATCTGACGGCTGAACATGTTCCCGGGCGCGTTCTACTCGCCCGGAGCGCGCAGGAGAACTTTTCCGTGCGGCGTGGGGATGTGCTCTTCAATCGCACCTCCGAGACGCAAGGCGAGGTCGCGCTGGCGTCGGCGTACATCGACGATGCGCCCATGGTGTTTGGTGGCTTCGTCATTCGGGGAAGACCGAAGGCGCAACGCCTCGACGCGCTCTACGCTGGCTACGGCTTGCGGGCACCGGAAGTACGTCAGCAACTTGTCGCCAGAGGGCAGGGCGCCATCCGCTCCAACGTAGGCCAGGCTGAGCTGAGCGCCGTCGAAGTTCGATTGCCGTGTGTGCGCGAGCAACAGGCCATCGCGGCTGTCTTGTCCGACATGGACACCGAACTCACCGCCCTCGAAGCCCGCCGCGAGAAGACCCGCCAACTCAAGCAGGGCATGATGCAGGCGCTGCTGACCGGCCGGATCCGGCTGGTGTGACTACACCGCGCCGCGGCTGCCTCAAGGTTCCCGATGGCTCAGGTTGGCAAAGTTCCACTCGTCTGTCGCCTGGGCAGCTTGCCAGCGGAACTCAGCGCCCGAGATGACCTGGCTGAGATCCTGGTCGACCTCGATGCCCTCGCAGGCCGCCAGCTCGCCGACGAAGCGGCCGAACGCCGCGTGGATGGCAGCGCGCCCATCGGGGTCGGTGTTCCAGGTCGTCTCGTCGACCACGAAGTAGACGGCGACGTGGTAAGGCTGGCCGGGTTCCAGTTCGGCGTCGCTCTCGGCGATGGCCACGCGGACCTCGGCGATCTCATCGACCAGCGCCGCCAGCGCCTCTTCGAGGGCGTCCTTGGCGCCGCTGATGCGGTCGACGAAGGCATCCGGCCACGACGGGCGAGAGGCACGCAGGGCGTACCAAGCGAGCACCCGTCGCGCCGCGACATCGCTCAGGCGCCGCGCGGGGTCGGGGTCGTGCGCCGCCAGCAGCTCGCGCGGGATGATGTGGCGGTCGGCGATGGCGTGGGCACCAAGTACCAGCTCGGCATGCGTGCCACGGTTGGGTCGGAAGTCGAGATAGCGGGTCGATTGCAGATCGCGCCGCCCCTTGCGCGGCTTGCCCGCCACCGGCCTGCAGTGGAGCACTTCCACATAGGGCTCGGCGTCCAGCCGGGTGGCCAGGATGTCGCAGGTCTGCGAGATGACCACCAGCCAGTCGTCGGCCCCGACCGGCGTTGCGGCCTGCCCAGGCCTCGTCAGGTGCGGCGCAAGCTGCGGCAGCAGGTCGGCCGGCAGGACGGAGCCTGTCTGCCAACCACGCTGCGCCACGTCGTCGCCAAACGCCACGGATGTGCCCCCTTACTCATCGCTGGGCAGCGAGCGGCTGGAGGGCCTGCGCTTGAAGCCGGCATCGGCCAGGCGCTGGCTCAGGGTCTTGGGTTGGGCCTGGAGCTTGGCAATCAGTTCATCGAAGGCGGCGCGCAGCGCGGCCTCGTCGATGGCATCGGACGACAGCAGGGCGAACAGCGTGCTGCCATTGGCCAGCGGCTCGTGCGCGACAGAGCGCAGCGGTGCTGGCGACCGGTCTTGCCAGGCCTTGGCCACACGCTCGACCGCGGCCAGGCGCTGGCGCTTCGCGTCTTGCATGCGCACGTCGTCCGCGGCATCGAGCCAGCGGTAGAGCTGCGGCCGCGACAGGCCCAGCACTGCGGCCAGGTCCTGCGTCGTGAAGCCGAGTGCAGCCTGGATCGCGGCCAGCCGGTCCACGCGCAGGCGCGCGGCGGCCGTCGTGGTGCGGCGTTGCTGGGTGGCAGCGTGCTCGAAGGCCTCGCGCGCTTGCTCGGCCCATTGTTCCCAACTGGCCTCTTGGGCGTCGGCTGGCGCGGCGTCAATGACGGAAGTTGCCGTGGTGGACCAGCTCCTGTCGCACAACGCGTAGCGGGTGGCGCCCGTGAGCTGATGCGTGACCAGAAACGCCGGCCCCGCCGCTTGGATGAGCAGCGGCGCCGAATGTCCGTGGAACACGTGGACAGTGGGATAGATGGGCGCGTCGGCCTCTTCGACTGCGTCGATGAGCGCCGCCGGGCGTTGCTGGTAGATCGTGGCGTCGCGAGGCGTGTAGGTCCGGGGCCGGATGAACGCGCTCACATCCACTCCCCGCGTGCGGTGGCCGACAGCGCCGACTTGAAGGTCTTCGAGGTGAGCTTCTGCATGGCGGTGTAGTGGTCCAGCAGTTCGTTGGCTTCGAACACGCGGCCGATTTCCCTGAGGCAATCAGTATCCACGAAGCCGATCGGCTGACTGGCCTTGAGGCGCGCTTCGGCTTCCAGCATCACTGCGGGCTTTGCCAGCGGCAACGCGTTGAAGTCCGGGGGCAGCAGCATGCCCTGCGGAGAGGGTGCACCGGCACGCAGGTTGACGATGCTGCCGTCGAACTGGAAGGCGGCGGCCCACATGGAGCCCGTGCACTGCGCCCCATCGGGGACGATGCCCTTCAGGTTGTCGACCAGGTAGTCGCCTGGGGCCTTGTCTGCGCTCGGCACGATGAGGTCGACGTAGCGCAGCCCCGCGCGCTCGACGAAGGCGCCCAGGTCGGCCTGCTGGATGGCGTCGAGCACTTCGGCCCAGCGGCTGAGGAAATCGCTCGATTGCAGGTAGCTGGTGGCGTGCAGCGAGATGGCGCGGGTGCCGAGCTGCACGCCCAGCCGTTGGTCGGCCGACATCAACTGCCACAGCGGCTGAGCGCTGGGCTTGGCGCCATCGACAACCAGTTCCTTGGCTTCCAGCGTCCGCGGGAAGCTGCTGCGCAGCCGGTCTTGCAGGCCCGGCACCTTGCCAGCCAGGGAGTAGTAGGGCGAGATCACCAGCTCCGCGACGACGTAGACGAGCGGTGGCTGGCGCCACGTGCCGAGCGCGGTGGTGGTCATGGTGGCTCCTGGGGCGGGTGGCAACCTCTCTCTCCGGAAAGGCTGGAAGTAGTTTACAGATAAGTTGACACTGGAAACGTCGGGTTTGTTCCGCCTCCCGTGATCGAGTGCCCGTCGGGGCCTCGGCTTTATCGCGCTTTATCTGGATTCCGATAAAACGGCTGCAGCGGTGGCGCTCCTGGGTTGATAGCCATCTATTCGTCCTTATGCGGTCGAGGTCGTATAAGACGGCATAAGTCGCTATAGTGGCACCTGCCATGGACAAGATCCGCAACCCCTTCTCGCCGGGCGCGGGCTCGCCGCCACCCGAGCTGGCCGGCCGCGAAGGCATCCTGGAGCAGGCTCGTGTGCTGTTCGGGCGGGTGCAGGCCAAGCGGCCCGAGAAGAGCCTGCTGCTGACAGGCCTGCGCGGCGTGGGCAAGACGGTGCTGCTCAACGAGATCGAGCGCATCGCGGTGGCCCAAGGCTTCAGAACCATCTTGGTCGAGGCGCACGAAGGCAAGCCGCTGGCCGTGCTGCTGGCGCCGCACTTGCGCCGCTTGCTATTCGACCTGGATCGGGTGAAGGCGGCTGGCGACAAGGTGCGCCGCGGCCTGGGCGTGCTGCGTAGCTTCATCGGTGCCATCAAGGTGAAGGTGGGCGATCTGGACATCGGCCTGGACATCGAACCCGAGCCTGGCTCGGCCGACAGCGGCGATCTGGAGGTCGATCTGCCCAACCTGTTCGTGGCCGTGGGCGAAGCGGCGCAGGAGCGGGGCGCGGCGGTCGCGATCCTGATTGACGAGATCCAGTACTTCAGCACCGAGGAGCTGAGCGCGCTGATCATGGCCATGCACCGCATGCAGCAGCGCCAACTGCCGCTGGTGCTGGTGGGCGCGGGCCTCCCGATCCTGCCTGGGCTGGCCGGTGAGTCGAAGTCATACGCCGAGCGGCTGTTCAACTTCCCAGCGGTGGGGCCACTGCCTGAGCCCGACGCAGCGCGTGCACTGCAGGACCCCGTGCAGGCCGAGGGCGTGGCGTTCGACCTCGATGCGCTGCACGAGATCTTCCGGCTCACCCAGGGGTATCCGTACTTTCTGCAGGAGTGGGGCTACCAAGCCTGGAACCACGCCGCGGCCTCGCCCATCGGCGCAGACGTGATCCGCGAAACGAGCGAGCTGGTGTCGCAGCGCCTGGACGAGAACTTCTTCCGCGTGCGCTTCGACCGGCTGACGCCACGGGAGAAGACCTACCTGCGCGCCATGGCCGAACTGGGCGAAGGACCCTACCGAACCGGCGACATCGCCGACAAGCTGGGCGTGAAGACCACGAGTCTGGCGCCAGTGCGCGCCAACCTGATCAAGAAGGGCATGGTCTACAGCCCCTCGCATGGCGAGATGGCCTTCACCGTGCCGCTGTTCGATGCCTTCATGCGGCGCGCGATGCCGCGTTTCGAGCCCTGAAGGCGAGGTTGCCATGCCCAGCGTCGGCCAGATCGAGAAGAAGACGCAAGAGCGGGTGCTGGCGCTGCTGAGCCAGCGCCTGGGCTACACCTACCTGGGCGACTGGATCGACCGGCCCGCCAACTCGAACATCGAGCCCGAACGCCTGAAGGCCTGGTTGGCCACCCAGGGCGTGAGCGACACGCTGGCCGCACGCGCCCTGTTTGAGCTGCAGAAGGTGGCCAACGACACCAGCAAGAGCCTCTACGACCGCAACCATGCCGTCTACCGCCTGCTGCGCTATGGCGTGAAGGTGCGGCCCGAGGCGGGGGAGAACACGGTCACCGTGTGGCTGGTGAAGTGGGCAGATCCGCTGGCCAACGACTTCGCGGTGGCCGAGGAAGTGACCGTGCCCGGAGGCGACCTGGTCAGTGGCGCCAAGGCCAGCACCAAGCGGCCCGACGTGGTGCTGTACGTCAACGGCATCGCGTTGGGGGTGTTGGAACTGAAGCGTTCCACGGTCTCGGTATCCGAAGGCATCCGCCAGAACCTGGACAACCAGAAGAAGGAGTTCATCCAACCCTTCTTTTCAACGATGCAGTGGGTGATGGCGGGCAACGACACCGAAGGCCTGCGCTACGCCACCATCGAGACGCCCGAGAAGTATTGGCTCTCGTGGGTCGAAGAGACCGGCGAGTTCGCCGGCGAGCCCAACCTGCTGGACCGACACCTGCTGCAGCTTTGCGCGAAGCATCGGTTCCTGCAGCTGATCCACGACTTCATCGTCTTCGACGCCGGCATCAAGAAGGTGTGCCGGCAGAACCAGTACTTCGGCGTGGTGGCGGCGCAGGAGTTCATCCGCCGGCGCGAGGGCGGGATCATCTGGCACACCCAGGGCAGCGGCAAGTCGCTGACGATGGTGTGGCTGGCCAAGTGGATCCGTGAAAACCGTTCGGGTGCCCGCGTGCTGATCATCACCGACCGCACCGAGCTGGACGAGCAGATCGAGAAGGTGTTCCTCGGCGTCAGCGAGAACATTGTCCGCACGAAGAGCGGAGCCGATCTGATCGCGACGCTCGGCCAGGCCGAAGAGTCGCTGATCTGCACGCTGGTGCACAAGTTCGGCGGCAAGGACGATGACACCGGGGCCGAGGGCGCGGCGGCCACCAAGGCCTTCGTCGAGGCGCTGCGAAGGGTGCCCCCAGGGTGGAAGGCGCAGGGCGACCTGCATGTCTTCGTCGACGAGTGCCACCGGACCCAAAGCGGTGACCTGCACAAGGCCATGAAGGGGCTGCTGCCCAGCGCACTCTTCATCGGCTTCACCGGCACACCGCTGTTGAAGGCCGACAAGGCGCGCAGCATTGAGGTCTTCGGGCGCTACATCCACACCTACAAGTTCGACCAGGCGGTGCGTGAGGGCGTGGTGCTCGACCTGCGCTATGAGGCGCGGGACATCGATCAGTCCATCACCGCGCAGAAGAAGATCGACGAGTGGTTCGAGGCCAAGACCAAGGGCCTGAACGACTTGGCCAAGGCGCAGTTGAAGCAGAAGTGGGGCACGATGCAACGAGTGCTCTCCAGCCAGTCGCGGCTGGAGAAGATCGTGGCCGACATCCTGCTGGACATGAGCACCCGGCCGCGCCTGATGGACGGCCACGGCAACGCAATGCTGGTGGCGGGCAGCATCTACGAGGCATGCAAGTTCTACGAGCTTTTTGCGAAGACCGAGCTGAAGGGCAAGTGCGCCATCGTCACCAGCTACATGCCCACGACGGCCGATGCCAAGGGTGAGGCGACCGGCGAGGGCGAGACGGACAACCTGCGCAAGTACCAGGTCTACCGGCAGATGCTGGCCGACTGGTTCAACGAGCCCGAGGACGTGGCGGCCGGGAAGGCCGAGCTGTTCGAGAAGCAGGCCAAGAAGCGCTTCATCGAGCAACCTGGACAGTTGAAGCTGCTGATCGTGGTGGACAAGCTGCTCACCGGCTTCGACTCGCCGCCGGCGACCTACCTGTACATCGACAAGAAGATGCAGGACCACGGCCTGTTCCAGGCCATCTGCCGCGTGAACCGCCTGGACGGCGAAGACAAGCCGTACGGCTACATCATCGACTACAAGGACCTGTTCAAGCCGCTGGAAGGCGCCGTGCGCGACTACACCAGCGGCGCGTTCGACGCCTTCGACGAAGACGATGTGAAGGGCCTGCTCAAGGACCGCCTGGCCGAGGCCCGGCAAGACCTGGAGGAGGCGCGCGAGGCCATCAAGGCGCTGTGCGAGCCGGTGCAGCAGCCCAGGGACTCTGCTGCCTACATGCGCTTCTTCTGTGCGGTGGAGTCAGGCAATGCCGAGCAGCTGAAGGCCAATGAGCCCAGGCGGCTGAAGCTCTACAAGTACGCAGCAGCGCTGTTGCGCGCCTACGCTGCGCTGGCCAGCGAGCTTGAAGCGGCGGGCTACACGGCCGCCGACGTACAGACGATCAAGACCGAGGTGGACCACTTCACCAAGGTGCGCGACGAAGTGCGCCTGGCCAGCGGGGACTACATCGACCTCAAGGCCTTCGAGCCTGCGATGCGGTACCTGATCGACACGTACATCCGCGCCGAGGAGAGCGAGAAGATCTCGGCCTTCGACGATCTGTCGTTGATCCAATTGATCGTCGATCGGGGCGCTGCGGCGGTCGACGCGCTGCCGGCCTCGATTCGCAAGAACCAGACGGCGGTGGCCGAAACGATCGAGAACAACGTCCGGCGCCTGATCGTCAAGGAGTCGCCGGTGGACCCGGCGTACTACGAGAAGATGTCGAAGCTGCTCGACGCGCTGATCGCCCAGCGGCGCCAAGGGGTGATCGACTACAAGAAGTACCTGGACGAGATCGCGGCGCTGACCAAGGCGGCTACGACGCCGGGAGGCGCGCCGGCGAGCTATCCACCGGCCGTGGATACACCGGCGAAGCGGGCGCTGTACAACAACCTCGGCAAGGACGGCACGTTGACCCTGGCCATCGACGCGGCCTTGCAGACGAGTCGCCAGGACGGGTGGCGGTCGAACGCGATGAAGCTCAAGCGTGTGCGCGCTGCGATCCATGCCGTCATGACCCAGCATGCGGCGCGATTGGTCGAGCCGCAGCCGGGGCAGGCGCAGGAGGCGCCGCAGGGTTCGCTCGGTGTGTCGCCAGCTGACATCGAGGCGGCGACCGACAAGGTGCTCGAACTGGCCAAGAACCAGCATGAGTACTGAGACCGTGCTGAAGGTGGCCGGCCTCACGATCAACGTGGTGCGCAAGGACATCAAGAACCTGCACCTGGGCATCTACCCGCCGGCGGGGCGGGTGCGGGTGGCAGCGCCGCTGGTGATCAGCGACGAGGCGGTGCGCCTGGCGGTGATCGACAAGCTGGCTTGGATCAAACTGCAGCGATCGAAGTTCGAGCAGCAGCCGCGCCAGTCGGAACGCGAGATGGCGGTCGGCGAGAGCCACTACGTCTTCGGCCGCCGCTACAGGCTGCGGGTGCACGAGGCCGAGGGCACGCCGCGGGTGGCAATGCGAGGGATCGCGTCGCTTGACCTTTTCGTGCGCCCGGGAGCGAGCCAAGCGCAGCGCGCAGCCGTGTTGGACCGCTGGTACCGCGAGCAGCTCAAGGGTGTGGTCACGCCGATGTTCACGACTTGGCAGGCCAAGCTCGGCGTTCAGGCGAGCGCCTGGGGCGTCAAGCGGATGAAGACGAAGTGGGGCAGCTGCACCCCAGCCAGCCGCCGCGTTTGGCTGAACTCCGAGCTGGCCAAGAAGCCGATCGAGTGCATCGAGTACATCGTCGTGCACGAGCTGCTGCACCTGGCCGAGCCCAACCACGGCGAGCGGTTCATTGCGCTCATGAATCGTCACTTGCCACGTTGGGAGGCGAGGCAGAAGCGGCTGAACGCGGCGCCACTCGGGCACGAGGACTGGGATGCTTGAGCACGATGAACCGCGGCGTGCTGGGCGCATCAGCCAGGCCAATGTCGCGGCATACATTGGCGCGAGACATTTCCCCGGCGGGGTGACATTTCGGCAGAACTGGTCCGCTCATCGACGGCGGGCGTTACTAGATAACGAGGGCGGGGTTACTAGACAACGCCAATCGCGAGGCTTGTCTAGCAACCTGCCCGATCGCAGAGTAGGAGCCGCGCACCGCGGCCATAATGCACACATGTCTGCGATCCGTCCGATCACCGCAGCGCGCTCCGGTTGGCGTTGGCGCAAGCCATCAGCCTGACCACCCCTACGCGCCCTCAGCGGGCGCCTTCCGTCCCCACCCAGCACGGCGCGCCGGCCTCGCCAGCGTTGCAAAAAGCGGGTATCAAAGCGGGTACCGAATCAGGATGCTCCTCGGAACATCCAATGAAATCAGAGGGTTAGAGCGCATATGCTGCTGATGATCGACAACTACGACAGCTTCACCTACAACCTGGTGCAGTACTTCGGTGAGCTGGGCGAGGACGTGCGCGTCTTCCGCAACGACCAGATCACGCTGGAAGGCATTGCCGAGCTGAAGCCCGACCGCCTGGTGCTGTCGCCGGGGCCTTGCTCGCCGGCCGAAGCCGGCATCTGCATCGAAGCCATCCGCCACTTCCAGGGCAAGCTGCCGATCCTGGGCGTGTGCCTGGGGCACCAGTCCATCGGCGCGGCCTTGGGCGGCAAGGTCGTGCGTGCCAAGGTGCAGATGCATGGCAAGACCAGCACGATCCGAGCCGACCGGCGCGGCGTCTATGCCGACCTGCCGGAACGCTTCACCGTCAACCGCTACCACTCGCTGGTGATCGAGCGCGACAGCCTGCCGGCCGAGCTGGAGGTCAGCGCCACGGCCGAGGACGACGGCGAGATCATGGGCGTGCGCCACCGCGCGCTGGCCGGCACGCGCACGCCGCTGGAAGGCGTGCAGTTCCACCCCGAGTCGATCATCAGCGAGCATGGCCATGCGCTGCTGAAGAACTTCCTGCTACTGCGCGCCTGAGCTGCGAGGACCACCGACATGGCGATCACCCATACCGAAGCGCTGACGCGCTGCATCGAGCACCGCGAGATCTTCCACGACGAGATGCTGGCGCTGGTGCGCCGCATCATGAGCGGCGAGATGTCGCCGGTGATGACCGCCGCGCTGCTGATGGGCCTGCGCGTGAAGAAGGAAACCATCGGCGAGATCACCGCCGCCGCGCAGGTGATGCGTGAGTTCGCGACCAAAGTGGACGTGCCCGACCGCAGGAACCTGGTGGACATCGTCGGCACCGGCGGCGACGGCTCGCACAGCTTCAACATCAGCACCTGCAGCATGTTCGTCGCCGCGGCGGCGGGGGCGCGCATCAGCAAGCACGGCAACCGCGGCGTGTCCAGCAAGTCGGGCAGCGCCGACGTGCTCGAAGCGCTGGGCGTGCCGATGACGCTGACGGCGCAGGCGGTCAGCCGCTGCATCGCCGACACCGGTATCGGCTTCATGTTCGCGCCGAACCACCACCCGGCGATGAAGAACGTGGCGCCGGTGCGCAAGGAACTCGGCGTGCGCACCATCTTCAACATCCTGGGGCCGCTGACCAACCCGGCCGACGCGCCGAACATCCTGATGGGCGTGTTCCATCCGGACCTGGTCGGCATCCAGGTGCGCGCGCTGCAGCGCCTGGGCGCGGAGCATGCGGTGGTGGTCTTCGGCCGCGACGGCATGGACGAGGTCTCGCTGGGCGCGGCGACGATGGTCGGCGAGTACAAGGATGGGGGCATCCGCGAGTACGAGATCCACCCCGAGGACTTCGGCCTGACGATGGCCAGCAACCGTGCGCTGAAGGTCGAGTCCGTCGAGGGCTCGAAGGCACTGCTGCAGTCCGTGCTCGACGACGAGCCGGGGCCGGCCCGCGACATCGTGCTGCTGAACTCCGGCGTGGCCCTCTATGCGGCCAACGTCGTCGGCACGATGGCCGATGGCATCGCCCTGGCCCGCGAGACGCTGGCCTCGGGCAAGGCGCTGGCGAAGATGCACCAGTTCGTCGCGCGCGCCAGGGAGCTGGCGGCCGCATGAGCGCGTCGGGCCGCTGCCAAGCGCGAATCCCGCAGCGCGCAGCGCGGAGGGTAGGCCACATTGGCGCGCCGGGCCGCTACCAAGCGCGAATCCCGCGGCGGGAGAGTGCGGAGCTTGCCCCATGAGCGACATCCTGCAGCGCATCGTCGCCGTCAAGCACGACGAAGTCGCGGCGGCCAAGCGCGTGCGCGATGCGGCCATGCTGCGTGCCGAGGCCCTGGCGCAGCCGCCGGCGCGCGATTTCGTCGGCGCGCTGCGCGCGAAGATCGCGGCCGGACAGGCCGCGGTCATCGCCGAGATCAAGAAGGCCAGCCCGAGCAAGGGCGTCATCCGCGAGCACTTCCTGCCGGCCGAGATCGCCGCCTCCTACGCGCGCCATGGCGCTGCCTGCCTGAGCGTGCTGACCGACCGGCAGTTCTTCCAGGGCGATGCCGCCTACTTGCGCCAGGCGCGCGCCGCCTGCGAGCTGCCGGTGCTGCGCAAGGACTTCATCGTCGACGCCTACCAGGTCGACGAGGCGCGGGCCTGGGGGGCGGACTGCATCCTGTTGATTGCCGCCTGCCTGGACGATGCGTGCCTGGCCGAGCTGGAAGCGCAGGCGCTCGAGCTGGGCATGGCGGTGCTGGTCGAAGTGCACGACGCGGCGGAATTGCAACGTGCGCTGCGGCTGAAGACGCCGCTCGTCGGCATCAACAACCGCAACCTGCGCAGCTTCGAGGTATCGCTCGACACGACGCTGTCGCTGCTGCCGCAATTGCCGGCGAACCGGCTGCTGGTCACCGAAAGCGGGATCCTGGATCGCTCCGATGTGCGGCGCATGCGCGATGCGAAGGTCGATGCCTTCCTCGTCGGCGAGGCCTTCATGCGCGCCGACGACCCCGGGGCGGCGCTGGCCGAGCTGTTCCGGTGAGACCGCCGGCCAACCGGCTGGTCGAGCCGGTTGGCCAACAGGTGGCCGCGGTCCGCAACGACTGGGCGCCCTTGCTGCGGGCCTGGGCGGCCAGCAACGCTGGCCGCGAGCTGATCCGTCAGCTCGACGCGCGGGTCGCGGCCGGGGTCACGGTCTACCCGGCGGAGGTCTTCCGCGCACTGGCGCTGACGCCGCTGGCGCAGGCTCGAGCATTGATCTTCGGTCAAGACCCTTATCACGGC
>DAORHX010000005.1:0-38474 GCA_035438245.1 Rubrivivax sp. | reverse complement strand
GCCACTTCCGCAACGGCGGGCGCCGCCGCCTCCAGCGCCCCGCCGCAACTGCTGCCCTGACCGGCCGTACAGCCGTAGCAGTGATCGGCCACGCGAATGGCCGTGCCGGCGGCATCGTGCGCCAGCAGGTCACGCAGGTGCGGCTGCTTCGTCCCACTCAGCTCGGCGCGCAGGCCCAGCATCTGGTTGAAGTCGCAGTCGTAGAGGAAGCCCTGCCAGTCGACGCTGAGCAGGCTGCGGCACATCACCGTCTCGAGGTTCTCGGCACGGTAGCTGCCGCGCAGCAGCTGCATGTAGGTGCCGAACGTGCCCTTGCTGACCAGCGTGCTGCCGAAGCGCTGGATCGGCATGTTGGTCAGTGCGAACAGGTGGTCGAAGCGGATGCCGAAGTGCAGCAGCAGCTCGCGCTTGTAGTCGGCCTCCAGCGGGCCCTGCGGCGGCGGCAGCGACGGACCCTGCGGGTTGTAGACAAGGTTCAGCACCAGGCCCCGCGCTGGGTCGCCATAGCCCAGCGCGTTGAGCTGGCGCAGGCCGGCGATGCTGCGCTCGAACACGCCGTCGCCGCGCTGGCGGTCGACGTTGGCCGGCGAGTAGCACGGCAGCGAGGCGGTGACCTCGACCCCCTGCTCGGCCAGGAAGGCCGCCAGGTCTTCCTGCCCCGGTTCGGACAGGATGGTGAGGTTGCAGCGGTCGATCACGCGCACCCCCAGCGCCCGGGCCTGCCGCACCAGGTGTCGGAAGTGCTCGTTCAGCTCCGGCGCGCCGCCCGTGAGGTCCAGGGTCGAGACCTGGCGCGCACGCAGCACCTCGATCACCAGCGCGATCGTGTCGCCGTCCATCATCTCGGTGCGCTGGGGGCTGGCGGCCACGTGGCAGTGCAGGCAGCTCTGGTTGCACTTGTAGCCCAGGTTCACCTGCAGGGTGTCCAGCGAGCGGCGGCGGATGGGCGGGAAGTCGGTGGCGGCGAGCAAGGGCAACGTGGCGTGCATGGGCGATCGGCTCGAAAGGGTGCGACGTGACCCATTCGCCGCAGCCCGGCCATCGGTTACATGCGGCGCAGGCGAAAGCTGAGCGCGCGACGCCTCCCGGCCGCCCCTCCGCACAAACCCTAGGTTCGCCGCGCGTAACCCCTGCGCCGTCTGTGGCGAATCGTGGGGTGGAGCCCGCCGCGACGTCCACCACGCAGCGACGGCTCACCGAGCGGGACATGGCTCCCGTGGTGTCTGCAACCCGTCCTCATCCATTCAGGAGTGATCCCATGTCCCTGTCCAAGCCCACCACCTCGCAGGCCGCCGCCCTGGCCCTGGCCGTCGGCACCGCCCTCGCACTGGCCCAGGCCCCGGCGCACGCGCAGCCTGCCGACAAGGAGAAGTGCTTCGGCGTCGCGCTCAAGGGCAAGAACGACTGTGCCGCCGGCCCCGGCACCACCTGCGCCGGCACCAGCACGCGCGACTTCCAGGGCAACGCCTGGAAGCTGGTGGCCAAGGGCACCTGCGAGAAGACCGAGAGCAAGACCTCGTCGACCGGCTTCGGTCAGCTCAAGGAGTTCAAGGAGAAGAAGGCCTGACGGCAGGCAACGACCGGCCTGCACCTGACACCCCCATGCCCGACGAAGACCGCCGCGAGATCCCCATGCAACACCGGCACAGGAGCCCTGCCCCGCTCGCGGGCGTGGGCCTCAAGGCGGCCCATGTCGCGGCGCTGATGGAGCGCGGGCCTGCCGGCTTCCTCGGTGGCGCGGGCTTTGTCGAGGTGCACGCCGAGAACTACATGGTCGACGGCGGCCCGATGCTGCGCCACCTGGAACGGGTACGGGCATCGTGGCCGCTGTCGATCCATGGCGTCGGCCTGTCGATCGGTGGCGACGGTCCGCTGGACCTGGACCATCTCGATCGGCTGGACCGGTTGATCACCCGCTTCGAACCCCGCTGGTTCAGCGAACACCTGGCCTGGTCCAGTCATGGCGGGCACTGGTTCAACGACCTGCTGCCGCTGCCCTACGACCCCGCCACGCTGAACCGCGTGTGCGATCACGTCGACCAGGTGCAGGAGCGCCTGCGTCGCCAGATGCTGCTGGAGAACCCCAGCACCTATCTCGTCTACGCCGGCTCGACCATGGACGAGGCCAGCTTCCTGGCCGAAGTGGTACGCCGCACCGGCTGCGCGCTGCTGCTGGACGTAAACAACGCCCATGTCAGCGGCGTGAACCACGGCAACGACCCCTGGCGCCTGATCGACACGCTGACCCAGGCCTTGCCGGCGTCGGCCGTGGCCGAGATCCATCTGGCCGGCTATGCGGAAGACCGCGACGGCGCCGGCGACCGCTTGCTGATCGACCACCACGGCGCCGCCGTTGACCGCGCCGTGTGGTCGCTCTACGAACGCACCATCGCCCGCCTGGGGCCGGTGCCGACCCTCATCGAACGCGACAACCACGTGCCGGCGCTGGCCGCGCTGGAGGCGGAGGCGCAGCAGGCGCTCGACGTCCAGCGCTCGCGGGGCCACACCCTTCGGGAGCGCCCGGTCGAAGGCGCGATTGCCGCATGACCGCGCCCGCAGCGCTCGAAACGCCCATTGTCATGCGTCCGAGCCCACTCACCCAGCACGCATTCGCCGCAGCGTTGCTCGATGCCACGCTGCCGGTGCCCCCCGGCCTGCAGTCCTGGAACGGCGCCGACCCTGCCGTGCGTTTCGCGGTCTACCGCAACAACGTCGTGCACTCGCTGGGGGCCGTGCTGGCCGACACCTTCCCGGTAGTGCACCAGCTGGTCGGTGACGAGTTCTTTGCTGCCATGGCACGGCTCTACCTGATCGACCATCCGCCCACGTCGCCGCTGATGCACCGCTACGGCGCGAGCCTGCCGGCCTGGATCGCCGATTTCGAGCCGGCCACGGCGCTGCCCTACCTCTCGGACCTCGCACGGCTGGAGTGGGCGCGCTTGTGCGCCTTCCACGCGGGCGACGCCGCGCCGATGGAGGTTCAGGTGCTCGTCGGTCTGATGCAGGCGCCCGAGCGCCTGGCCAGCGCGCGGCTGGCCCTTCACCCCTCGCTGGCCATCGTCCGGTCTGCCCACCCCATCGTGTCGCTGTGGAGCGCCCACCAGCAGGACGACGCAACGCGCGACAGACAGCTGGCGGCGCTGAACCTGGACCTCGCCGAGGCGGCGCTGGTGTTTCGCGACGCGGCCGACGACGCCCTGGTGCTCGAGCTGCCCGATGCGGACGCCCAGCTCACCGCAGCCATCGCCGCCGGCGACTGCCTGGCCGCCGCGCAGCACGCCCATCCGCAAGGCGACCTCGTGCAGGTGCTGACGCGCTTGCTGCAGCACGGCCTCGTCACGGGCCTGCACGCCCCCACTTCCGCCCCGGAGACTCCCTGATGAGCCCTGAATCCCTTTCAAGTCCGTCCTCCGGCGCTGGCGCAGGTGCCAGGCCCGTCTTCGACCACTGGGTCGCCGGCGTGCATGCGCTGATGGCCCGCATCCCCGAGTCGGTGATCTCGCTGCTCGGCCGCTTCTCCGTGGCGGCCGTGTTCTGGAAGTCGGGCCAGACCAAGATCGAAGGCCTGGCCATCGACATCGTCTCGGGCAGCTTCGAGCTGGGCCTGCCGCGCCTGTCCTCGTCGGCCGTGGATCTGTTCCGCGACGAATACCAGCTGCCTTTGATCTCGCCCGAACTCGGCGCCACGCTGGCCGCGCTGGGTGAGCATGTGCTGCCGCTGCTGCTGCTGCTGGGGCTGGGCACACGTTTCGCTGCGCTGGGGCTTCTGGTGATGACGGCCGTCATCCAGTTGCTCGTCTACCCCTCGGCCTACCCGACGCATGGTGTCTGGGCGGCGGTGCTGCTGTGGCTGATGGTGCGTGGGCCTGGTGTCGTCTCGCTGGATCACGTGATCGCGAGGCGACACCTGGGTGGCGGGCCGCACTGACCCTGTCGGTTGGGCGAGACACGGATGGCGACACCACTGCTTGCGAAAGCACAGCCTGAGGGCGATTGGCGGCCGCCGCATCCGGCCATCCAGGTCGCCTTCCTGTGTGCGGCTTGGTGCCGTCTCTGCGGTCAGTACAAGGCGGTGGTCGACCGCGTCGCGGCTGACTTCTCGGCGCAGGGGGTCACGCTGCACTGGCAATGGATCGACATCGAGGAAGAGTCCGATCTGGTCGGCGAACTTGACGTCGAGACGTTCCCGACGCTCGTCGTCGTCGACCCGTCGGCGGTGCGATTCGCCGGGGCGATCACCCCGCATGCCCAGACGCTGGCCAACCTGCTGCGTGCAACGGTGATTGCCGCGGAACCGGGCGAAACCTGGCCCTCGGTCGGTGCGGACGTTCAGACCTTCGCGGCACGCCTGCGCGCACGGGCTGCCCGATGATGACGCGGGCGACTTCGCCCTGCATCGCCGGGCGACGAAATGTTCATGGCCGGTCCTGCACCCCGGACGCCGGGCACGACATGGCATGGCCGATGCGGCCGCGGCGACGGTGCGCCAGACAGCGCGACCCGAGAGTGCGTACACTTTGTCCGTGCTTCGTCGCTTCTTGACCCTCGTGTTGTGTGCCTGCCTCGCTATGCAAGGGTGGGGACTCGCTTGGGCAGGAGAAGCCCCGTGCCCCATGGAGTCGGACATGGAAGCCATGGTGGTATCGGGTGAACTCGATGCCGCAGACCTGCCCGATTGCTGCAACGACCTGCAGACCTGGGCGGAGACCGGGAACCTCTGCAAGCCCGTGCTCGACGGTATGGGGCCGGTCGTCTGGGCACCCGCCCCAGCGCCCGGCACCGTTCAAACCATTTCGGTTTCCGACTTGGTGCCAGGGCTGAGTTCGACGCCTGCTAGTGCGCCGCCCGGCGCGCCCTGGCGACCGCCCACCGGCGCCTGATCCACCGGCGCGCCCCGCGCGCATCCGCCTGACCGTTCGCCCGCGCTTTGCGGGCCGCGAACGGCCGATCAGCCTTGGCCTCTCTCGCGCCGCGCGAAAGAGACCGCCAGAGTTCGAGTTCACCATGGCCCCCTCGCCACTGCCACGGCGTACGCTTGTGCGCCGCCCACGCTCGCGCGTCCCGCACGCCGAGCTTCTCTGCGTCCTGATGCTCTGCCTGGAGACCGCATCGGCACAGCCCGGTGCAGGCGTCTCCGGCCCGGTGTCGCTGCACCACGCGGTACGGGCCGCGTCAGCGCGCGCGGCCTCGCCGATCGCCGCGATGGCTGCGGCCGATGCTGCACGCGAGCGCGCGGTCGCCGCGGCCCAGCTTCCGGACCCCGCGCTTCGCCTGTCGCTCGACAGCGTGCCGGTGGAGGGCGCCGACAGGTTCAGCACCACACGCGACTTCATGACGGCGCGATCGATCAGCCTCATGCAGACCTTCACGCGCGCCGACAAGCGCAGTGCCCGGGCCGAGCATTTCAGGCGCGGGGCCGAGGTCGCTCAGGCCGAGCGTCTAAACCGGTTCGCCAGCGTGCAGCGCGAGACGGCCATCGCCTGGCTCAAGCGCCATGCGGCCGAGCAAGCACTCGGCGTGCTGGAGGCCCTGCGCGACGAGACCTCGAGGCAGATCGAGGCCACCGAGGCCGCGCTGCGGGGCGGTCGTGCCAAGCCGGCTGACGTGCTCATGGCCCGGGATGCGCTCGCCAAGCTCGATCAGACGATCACCCAGGCTCGTGCAGAGCTCGCCAACAGCCGCCGCGCACTGGCACGCTGGACCGGCGACCCCCCTGACCGGCCGCTGGCACCGCCACCGGCCTGGACCGAAGACGCCCCGATGCTGCAGGGCATCGCGGAGCGCCAGGACGCGCACCCCGACCTGCTGCGTCTGCTCGCAGGCACGGCCGAGGCCCGTGCCGCGGCCGACGTCGCGCGCGCAGAGCGCGAGCCCGACTGGAGTGCGGAACTCATGTTCAGCCAGCGCGGCTCGCGTTACGCGAACATGGTGTCCATCGGCGTCACACTGCCGCTGCCCTGGGACCGCCCGCAGCGGCAGGACCGTGAACTCGCCGCCCGCCTCGCACAGGCTGAGGCCCTGCGTGCCGAGCGAGAGGAACTGGCGCGCGAACGTCGGCTGCAGACCGAGTCCTGGATGGAGGCCTGGCATGCCGGGCTGGCGAACCTGGCGCTGATCGACCGCGAGCGCATGCCGCTCGCCAAGCAGCGCATTGAAGCCGCACTGGCCGCCTTCCGGGGCGGCCAAGGACCGCTGTCGGCCGTCCTCGATGCGCGCCTCGCCGCACTGGCGCTGCGACTGGAGCGCATCGACCTGGAACTGCAGACGGCTCAGCTGTGGGCCCGCGTGGCGTTCCTCGTCCCGCGCGAACCGGCGGCGCCCGTCGTCCAGACCCTGTCCGAAGGAGCCTCGAAGTGAACCGCAAGACGCTTCGACTATTGATTGTCAGCGGGCTGGCATTGGCCGCTGTCGGTGGCGGCGCCTGGTGGCTCGGCATGACCCAGGGCATGGCCATGATGGCAGCCCCCGAAGCCGTGGCCGCCGCACCGGCCGACCCGTCCACCTGGACCATCCCGCAGGGCGAGGAGGCCACGCGGCGCCACATCCGCGATGGCCTGAAGGCCGGCGACATCGACCCCGTCACCGGCCTGCGCATTCAGAACTACCACGACCCCATGGTGCCGGGGAAGAACTTCGATGCGCCGGCGAAGTCACCCTTCATGGAGATGATGCTGGTGCCGCGATACGCCGGTGCCGGCCAGGGCGCGACGGACGTTGCCACGGTCACGGTCAGCCCACGGGTGCAGCAGAACCTGGGCCTGCGAACGGCCGAGGTGGTGTCGGGAACGCTGGCGACGGCCGTCGTCGCGGCTGGGAACGTGGCCTGGAACGAACGACTGCAGGAGGTGGTGGCGGCACGCGCCATGGGCTTCGTCGAGAAGCTTCATGTGCGCGCCACCTTCGATCGCGTGCCTGCTGGTGCGCCGCTGCTGGACCTGTACGTGCCGGACTGGGTCGCGGCGCAGGAGGACTTCCTGGCTGCAGCTCGCATGAGCGGCCCCTTCGCGGACGCGCTGCGCGAGGCAGCCCGTTCGCGCATGCGCCAGGTCGGGATGGACGAAGCCTTGATCGAGCAGGTGGTGAGACGGCAGCAGGTGCAGGGCCGCGTGACCCTGACCGCGCCGATCGGCGGCCTCGTGACGGAGCTGATGTCCCGCGAGGGCGCGACCGTCATGCCCGGTATGCCGCTGCTGCGGCTGCAGGGCACGGCCACGGTCTGGGCCGAAGGCCAGGTGCCCGAGAGCCAGTCGGCCCAGCTGCGCCCCGGCGCGCCAGTGCTGGCCACCAGCCCGGCGGTGCCCGGGCAGCGCTTCGAGGGTCGCGTGCAGGCCCTGCTGCCCGACGTGGACCCGGCGACGCGCACGCAGAAGGCCCGGCTCGAGCTGGCCAACCCGTCGGGCCGGTTGGTACCCGGCATGTTCGTGCAACTGCAACTGGCTGGCCCGGCGCGCAAGGCCTCGCTCCTCGTGCCCACGGATGCGGTCATCCACACCGGTCGCCGCAGCGTGGTGATGCTGGCGGAGCCCGACGGCCACTTCCGGCCAGTCGAGGTGAAGACCGGTCTCGAGGCCGGGGGGCAGACCGAGGTTCTGGCCGGTCTCGCAGCCGGCCAGCGCGTTGTCCTGAGCAGCCAGTTCCTGATCGACTCCGAAGCCAGCCTGCGCGGCGTCGAAGCCCGCCTGAATGGCGCCCCGCCGGCGCCAGAGGCCGTCGTGCACCGCACGCCAGCGCGCATCGAGGCTCTCGCGGGCGACACGGTGACGCTGGACCATCCCCCGATCGCGTCGCTGAAGTGGCCGCAGATGGTGATGGACTTCCGGCTGCCGCCGCCCGATCGGCGTCCGCGTGACCTGGTGCCAGGTGAGCAGGTGGAGGTTGAGTTCCGCATGCAGGACGGCGACGTGCCGCAGATCACCGGTCTGCGTCGCCTGGCGCCGGGGGCCGCGCGATGATCGCCGCGCTCATCCGCTGGAGTCTGGCCAACCGCTTCCTCGTGCTGCTGGCCAGCGCACTGCTCACCGCCTGGGGCGTGGTGGCACTCACGCGCACACCGCTGGACGCCTTGCCGGACCTGTCGGACACCCAGGTCATCATCCGCACCGCGTGGCCGGGGCAGGCGCCGCAGATCGTCGAGAACCAGGTCACCTACCCGCTCACGACCACCATGCTGTCGG
This sequence comes from Rubrivivax sp., assembly GCA_035438245.1. GTDB lineage: Bacteria > Pseudomonadota > Gammaproteobacteria > Burkholderiales > Burkholderiaceae_C > Rubrivivax. The sequence goes on along the minus strand of DAORHX010000005.1, from coordinate 30,300 downwards.
TGCCGGGCGCGAAGGCGGTGCGCGGCTACTCGATGTTCGGCGACAGCTTCGTCTATGTCATCTTCGACGACGGTGTGGACCTGTACTGGGCGCGCTCGCGCGTGCTCGAGTACCTGAACCAGGCGCAGTTGCGGCTGCCGGCGGGCGCGAGGTCGTCGATCGGGCCCGACGCCACCGGCGTTGGGTGGGTTTACCAGTACGCGCTGGTGGACCGCAGCGGCCACCTCGACCTGTCGCAGCTGCGCGCGCTGCAGGACTGGTTCCTGCGCTTCGAGCTGAAGACCGTGCCCGACGTCGCCGAGGTGGCCAGCGTCGGTGGCATGGTGCGCCAGTACCAGATCGTGCTCGACCCCGATCGGATGGCCGCGTACGGCATCGCGCAGAGCGCGATCGCCGCCGCCGTGGCACGCGCCAACCAGGAGGCCGGCGGCTCGGTGGTGGAGATCGGCGAGGCCGAATACGCCGTGCGCGCGAGCGGCTACCTGAAGACTTTGGACGACTTCCGCGCGATTCCACTGCGCACCAGCGACGGGGGGGTGTCGGTACGGCTGGGTGATGTCGCCCGCATCCAGCTCGGCCCCGAGATGCGCCGCGGCATCGGCGAGCTCGACGGCGAGGGCGAGGCCGTGGGTGGCGTGATCGTGATGCGCTCCGGCAAGAACGCGCTGCAGACGATTGCTGCGGTCAAGACCAGGCTCGCGGAGCTGCAGCGTGGCCTGCCCGCGGGCTTGGAGATCGTGCCGGTGTACGACCGCTCGGGGCTCATCGAGCGCGCGGTGGATAACCTCGCCAGCAAGCTGCTCGAGGAGTTCGCGGTGGTCGCGCTGATCTGCCTGGCCTTCCTGTTCCACCTGCGCAGCGCGGTGGTGGCCGTGGTCTCGCTGCCGCTGGGCGTGCTCGCGGCCTTCATCGTGATGCAGCAGCAAGGCATCAACGCCAACGTGATGTCGCTCGGCGGCATCGCGATCGCCATCGGCGCGATGGTCGACGCGGCGATCGTGATGATCGAGAACGCGCACAAGCACCTGGAGCAATGGGTGCACGAGCACCCAGGGCGCCCGCTGCAGGGCGACGAGCGCTGGCGCGTGATCGCCGACGCGGCGGTCGAGGTCGGTCCGGCGCTGTTCTTCTCGCTGCTCATCATCACGCTGAGCTTCGCCCCCGTGTTCACGCTCGAAGCCCAGGAAGGACGGCTGTTCGCGCCGCTTGCCTACACCAAGACCTATGCCATGGCCGCCGCCGCGGGCCTGGCGGTCACGCTGGTGCCGGTTCTGATGGGCTACCTCATCCGGGGCCGTATCCCCAGCGAGACGGCCAACCCGCTGAACCGCGCGCTGATCGCGCTGTACCGCCCGGTGCTGAACGCCGTGCTGAAGGCACCGACGCTGACGTTGGTCGCAGCCGTCGCGCTGCTGGTGGCGAGCCTGTGGCCGCTGCAGCATCTGGGCCGCGAGTTCATGCCGCCGCTGGACGAGGGCGACCTGCTGTACATGCCCACGGCGCTGCCCGGGCTGTCGGCCGCGAAGGCGTCGGAGTTGCTGCAGCAGACCGACCGCCTCATCAAGACCCTGCCAGAGGTGCAGAGCGTCTACGGCAAGGCCGGGCGGGCCGAGACCGCTACCGACCCGGCGCCGCTCGAGATGTTCGAGACCACGATCCGGTTCAAACCGCGCGATCAGTGGCGGCCCGGCATGACGCCGGAGAAACTGGTCGAGGAACTCGACCGCATCGTGCGGGTGCCGGGCCTGTCGAACATCTGGGTGCCGCCGATCCGCAACCGCATCGACATGCTCGCCACCGGCATCAAGAGCCCGGTGGGCGTGAAGGTGGCCGGCGCCGATCTCGCGACCATCGACCGCCTCACGGGCGAGATCGAGCGCGCGGTGAAGGGGGTGCCGGGTGTGGCCAGCGCGCTGGCGGAGCGGCTCACCGGCGGGCGCTACATCGACGTGGACATCCGGCGCGACGCCGCGGCCCGCTACGGCCTGAACATTGCCGACGTGCAGGAGGTGGTGGCCGGCGCGGTGGGCGGCATGAACATCGGCGAGACCGTCGAGGGGCTGCAGCGCTTCCCGATCAACCTGCGCTACCCGCGCGAGATCCGCGACTCGCTCGCCGGCCTGCGCGCCCTGCCGATCCTGACCGCGCGCGGACAGCGCCTGGTGCTGGGCGACGTGGCTGAGCTGCGCATCAGCGACGGCCCGCCGATGCTGCGCAGCGAGAACGCCCGCCTGGCGGGCTTCGTCTACGTGGACATCCGTGGCCGCGACCTGCGAAGCACCGTGACCGACATGCAGCACGCCGTGGCCGAACGGGTGCCGCTGCCGCCGGGCTACTCGGTCAGCTGGTCGGGGCAGTTCGAGTTCCTGGAGCGCGCCACGGCGAGGCTTCAACTCGTGGTGCCGTTCACGCTGCTCATCATCTTCGTGCTGCTGTACCTGACGTTCCGGCGCCTGGACGAGGCTCTGCTGCTGATGCTGACACTGCCCTTCGCGCTGGTGGGCGGCGTGTGGCTGCTGTGGGCGCTCGACCACAACCTGTCCGTGGCCGGCGCCGTGGGGTTCATCGCGCTGGCCGGCGTGGCCGCCGAGTTCGGCGTGATCATGCTGCTCTACCTGAAGCAGGCTTGGCAGAGGCGACTGGACCAGGGCCGCGACAGCGACGCCGACCTGCTGGACGCGATCCGCGAAGGCGCCGTGCTGCGCGTGCGGCCCAAGGCCATGACCGTGGCCACCATCGTGGCCGGTCTGCTGCCGCTGTTCTGGGGCAGCGGCACCGGCAGCGAGGTGATGCAGCGCATCGCCGCGCCGATGGTGGGCGGCATGCTCAGCGCGCCGCTGCTGTCGATGCTGGTCGTGCCCGCAGCGTTTCGGCTGATGCGGCAGCGCAGCCACAAACGGTGAGCCTCGGCACCTCAGGACAGCATCCCGGCCCGGCGGGTCGACTCAACCTGGTTTCGGGCCGCGCTGTAGCTCGATACGCAGTACGGCACCACGTAGTTCAGCAGGACCCGCCAAAGCCTCACGGCGTCGCCACTCCACCACGCCGGGCCGTTGTTCAGCAGGTTGAGCACCGTGCCGACCACCGCGCTCACCTTGAGGGCGGCCCAGGCGTTCTTCCGAGTGCGCACGACCTGCCAGACGGTCGTGCCACTGCCGCGGCCGTGTTCGGCGGGAGCGTTCATCCGAACAGCGATCGCAAGGCCCGCGCCGCACGCTGGCGGGCCTCGGCGGACGTCAGGTCCTCCTTGCGCAGGACCAGGAATTCACCTTGCCGGTCGAAGCGCAGGGGCCCGGCGGCGGCCTCATGAAGCACCGCATCAGCCACGACCGGCGCCACAGCCCGGCCGGCAGTGAGCCTGATCGTGCCGGCACCGGTCATGCCCGCGAACATCACCGGAATCGCCGGCGCGGCCTGGCGTGCTGCCGACCGCGTGGCACGGGAGATATGGCCGCGACTGCTGGCGCTTCAGGAACTCGCGAACCATGCTTGCGCACGCCTCCCGGCGGACGGCCCTGAGTCGCCACCATGGCGACCGTGAGAATGCGCTGCAGCAGTGTCGTCAGCCGGTCGGCGCGCGCAGGGAGTTCAGGCTCCCGCATCGTCGCCAGCCCCGCGCCAGCGGTAGAAGAAGTGTCCATCAATGAAGGGGCGCGCCCCGGCCACGTGCTCGATCCAGCCCCACTGCGCGATACGGTGCAACGCGAGCCACGCATCGACGCGGTCCAGTCCGTGCCGATCGGCCACGAGTGAGACGGCCTCGTCGCCGACAAAACAATCCGCGTACGCCCGGCCGTGGTGGCTGCGGGTGCCGCTGAGCCGGGGCAAACCTTCCTCGGCCGCCTGCCACAGGTCATCAGCCGGGACACGGTCGAGCGTATCGGACCAGGCCAGCCGATAGAACAGATCCTGGTCGAGGAACGGGTGCTCCTGCATCACGTGCACGAGCAGGCCCAGCTCACCCAGCGCCTGGCCCAGGGCCAGCACCTCCTCGCGCGGACGCCGCAGGCTGCGCATCAGGTGCTCGACCGCCTGGCTGCCGACGAAGCAGCGCGGGTACTCGTGCAGCCGCCAGCGGCGGTCGGCGATGTCCAGCGCGCCGACCAGCTCGGCGGCGAAGGCCTCCGGCGCCTCGCCGGTCAGCCCCCACACGATGGCCCGCGCGGCACCCTGCTCAGGGCCGGCGCCGGCCAGCACACGGGTGTAGGTGAGCCACTCGTGCGGCGCCGGCTCCTCCAGCCCGGTGGCACGGGCCACCCAGGCGATCACGTCGCGCAGACCTTGGCGCTGCGGGCCTCCGAGCCAGTCCGGCAGCAGGTCGGCAAAGCCCAGCCGACGGGCCCAGGCCCGGTCCTGCGGGCAGACATGGCCTGCCTGGGTGCGGCTGAGCATGATGCGACTGGCCGCTGCCGGATCCGGAAGGTCCTGCAGCAGCGCCGACAGCGGCCGCTCACCGTGCAAGGCCGGGTCGGCGACGTCCAGGAAGGCCAGCGCACCCTGGCTCAGCGTGGCCAGCGCCCGCCTGCGGGGTTCGGCGTCGAGCGGCAGCGGCTGCGGGATCAGGCTCATGGACATGAGGGCCGCCCTGAGGGCATCGGCGCCACCGCCCGCGGAGGGCAGGTCCAGCCAGATGCGGGTGCGTGCGGCGGTGGCGTGCTGGGCGGCTTTCATGGCGTCGCCCTCACGCCCCGGGCCCGCAGTCGAGACAACGCTCCACCGGCGGCGGCCCCATCCTCAGGGCCCGCTGCAGCATGCGCAGCGCGGTGCGCAAGCCCTCCTCCACCACCGGGTGGTAGAAGGGGCTGTCCAGCATCTGCTGCACGGTGTCGGCGCGCTGTGCGCTCCAGGCCAGCAGGTGGCCGATGTGCTCGGCCGCGGGGCCGATCATCTCGGCACCCAGGAAGCGCCCGTCCTCGGGCGACCCGTAGACGCGCAGCGCACCCGCGTTGCGCGCCATGACACGGCTGCGCCCCTGGTCGTCGAAGGACACCTCGCCGGCGGCGAACGGCACGCCCGACGCCACCAGCTCGGCATGGCTTGAACCCGCGAGCGCGATCTGCGGATCGCTGAACACCACCGCCAGCGGGGTACGCCGCGGCCGCACGCGCACGTCGGGCCAGCGCCCGGCGTTGTCGCCGGCGATGCGGCCCTCGTCCGCGGCCTCGTGCAGCAGCGGTCGGTCCTCGCCCGCGTCGCCCGCGATGAACACGGGGCTGTCACCGGCCTGGCCGGTGTGGCGGTCGTAGACCGGGACCCCGGCGGCATCACGAACCAGGCCGCTGACCTCCAGGCCGATGTCGTCAACGTTGGCACGGCGGCCGGTGGCGGCCAGCAGGAACTCGAAACGCTCCTCGTGCACGCGGCCGGCGCTGTCGATCGTATGCACCCGCACCTCGTCGCCCTCGCGGCTCACCTCCAGGTGCTGCGCGTCCAGCTGCAGCGGCAAGGCTTGCCCGAAGACATCGGCGGCCACCTTCTGCAGCACCGGGTCGGTCACCGGTCCGAGCCGGGCGCCGCGGCCGTACAGCCGCACCCGCACACCCAGGCGATGCAGCGCCTGGGCCAGTTCCAGGCCGATGACGCCGGCCCCGACCACCGCGACGGAGCGCGGCAGGGTGCGCCAGTCGAAGACATCGTCGTTGACGATCAGTCGGTCGCCCAGCGCGGCGCGCCAGGCGGCCGGCATGGCCGGGCGCGAGCCCGTGGCGATGACGACACGCCCGGCCTGCACGGGCACGGGGCCGTCGGCGGTCTGCACCTGGAGCGCCTGCGGCCCCACGAATCGCGCATGCCCCAGCAACCGGTGCTCCGCGGGCCAGCCCTCGACCGCCTCGACGACGAAGCCGACGAAGCGGTCTCGCTCGGCGCGCACGCGCGCCATCACGGCCTCGCCGTCGATGCGCAGGCCGCCGCCATGGACGCCGAACACGCCGGAATGCTCAATCGTGTGCGCGGCATCGGCCGCCGCGATCAGCAGCTTGCTGGGCATGCAGCCGACGCGCGCGCAGGTGGTGCCGTACTGCGCCCGCTCAATCAGCAGCACGTTCGGCGTGTGCGCACGTGCGGCGCGCCATGCCGACATGCCGGCGGTGCCGGCGCCGATGACGGCGACGTCGGTGGTGAGGCTCTTCATGTCATTCCTTGGGCAGATCGGTGCCGGGGTGAAACGCCACCCAGGCGAACCAGAACGCGGTGATGGTGGGCAGCCGCCGGCCTGCTGCGTCATGGGCCTCGGCGCTGCGCGCCTGGGCATCGAACTGGATGCGGATGCGTTGGCCGCCGAGCTGGTCGTGCCACCGCCCCTGGGCGTCCACCCGGCGCACCAGCCAGTCGAACGGATAGGCCCGGGCCTGTCCGGCGACCACCAGCCCCATCACCCACGCCTTCAGGGGCAGCCGCTGGTCGCGGTGCTGCACGTCGAACATCAGCCGCGGTACCTTGTCGTAGCCGTCGTAGGGGTCGCGGTCGTAGTCGCGCTGGAAGCCCGTCTGCGTCGACAGCACCTCGGTGCGCGGGTGGCGGGCGCGCCACGCCGCCCAGCTCGTGTGGCTGATCGGCACGGATGTCAGCGCCGTGCCCTTCAGGGGCCCCGCGATCGCACGGCCCAGGATCTGCGACCACAAGGACTCGGTGCGCCGGTCGTAAAGCAGCACGTCGCTGTTGTAGAGCAGGCCCGAGACGCCGAATCTCGCGGCCTCGCCACCCACCCGGGCATCGAATGCGATGCCGGTGCCGCACAGCGGGCAGTAGGTGACGGCGATCGGCTCGTCGCCGAGCCGGTCGTTGACGATCTCGTGCCAGTTGAGGATGCGCACGGGGTAGGCGCGCGCGGTGCCCCGGCGCTCAATGCCCAGGACGCGATCGGCATCGGCCAGGCCGGCACGGGCGGCCTGCACGAAGCGCGGCTGGTTGATGGCGGGAATGCCGTCGCGGGGCGGGCCGCCGGCCTCGATGGCCGAGGCCGGCACCAGCGCGCCACGTAGGTCGAAGCCGTTGAGTGTGCGGGCACTTGCGACGGCGGGCCAGCCGACTGCCGCGGCGCAGGCTGTGCAGGCCATGGACCGCAGCGCGTGGCGGCGCCTCATCCCGACACCTCCTGTCCTTGGGCCCAGGTGATGCGCCGCGGGTCGAACCCGGCCTCGATGGTGGGCTTGACGACCTGGAAGTACGGCGAGACGTCGAAATCGCGCGGCACGAACAGGCTGTGGTGGCGGACATGCAGGATCTCGTCCACGCAGCCCGGGCACAGCGGGTCCTGACGATCGCGCCGCTCGACGCTGGGCAGGATCGGGTAGCGCACCGACTGGAAGGCCTCGGCCACCAGGGTCGAACAGATAGCGCGGGTGGGGTCGCCGCTGCCCAGGGCGATCAGCCGGCGCCGCCACCGTGTAGGCACCGGCGGCGTGGGCAGCAGCCAGCGCACGAGGTCGACGATGTTCTTGAGGTCATAGCGCTGGCCGATGCGCCGGGCGGCGTGGTCGATCACCGCCCGGATCTCGTCCGGGCCCAGTCCGACCGGCCGGCAGACGCGCACGTGCAGGCCCGCGAACTCGTCCAGGCCCACCGCGCGGATGCCGTCGACCACGTCCGCCTCGACGACGCATCGCCGCTCCGAGTCGCCGAGTGCCGCGCCCACGTAGAGGGCAGCATGAGACCAGGTGGACTGCGTCAGGTACTTGATGCCGACCGAGAACCTGGACTCGCCCTCCACCAGCAGCACGTCGCCGGGTCTCAGGCAGGCGGCCAGGTGCCCTGGATCGGTTGGCAAGGACACCCCATGCGCATGACGCCGCCGGGACAGGAATCGGGCCAGCGCGCGCCCCAGCCATGCGCCCAAGGAAGCCGGGCCCGCAGCCGTGCCCGCTGCCGGGGCCGAGCGGTGGGCTGCCGGATGGCGGTCGCGGAGCGGTTCGGGGGGTGACATGGGGGCGCTGCCTTGCCTGTCATTCGAGCCCGCGGCAAGCTTGGTTACACGGACGGCACAATGAGTGCCGAAACACGTCAGATTGACCACCCCGCCGCCCGAGATTCGAGCCGGTGTAACCAAAGGGCCCCGAGCCGCGAAATGCCTGTTGACGACAGCCACGGCGACTTCGAGTCAGCCCTCAAGCCGCTGTGGCTGCGCGCACAGTCAGGCGATGACGCGGCCTACCGGCAGGCGCTGGGGTTGCTGGCATCGCGACTGCGCGCGTACTTGAAGCGCCGCCTCTCGGGCTTGCCCGACGAGGTGGAGGACCTGGTTCAGGAGACGCTGTTGGCTCTGCATCTGCAACGTGGCACCTACGACCCGACGCTGCCGGTCAGCGCCTGGGCCGTGGCCATCGCGCGCCACAAGCTGGTCGATCTCTGGCGTCGGCGCGGCCGGCGCGACAGCCTGCACGACGCCATCGACGAAGTGGACGAGCAGCTGCTGGCCGCGGAGCCCGACGATGGCGGCGCGCGGCGGGACCTGGAGACGCTTTTCGAGGCGCTGCCCCCGGCGCAACGCCAGGCGATCGAGCTGACCAAGCTGGAGGGCCTGTCGGTGGCCGAGGCGGCGGCGCGCACCGGTGCGTCGGAGTCGGCCATCAAGGTGCAGGTGCACCGCGGGCTCAAGCGCCTGGCTGCGCTGGTTCGCGCCGATGCTCGCGCTGAGACGCCCGGCAAGAAGAGTCCGAAGATGGACACCCTGGACGCGGGTATGAATCAGCCCATGCACGAGCGATCGAAATGAAGACCGACGCCCTCATCGACCTGCTGGCCCGGGACGCGGGCCCCGCGCCGCGTGCCCTGGCGTGGCGCCGGCTGTCGCCTGCCGCCGCGACGGGCCTGTTCGTCAGCGCCTTGGCCGCGATCGGCTGGTACGGCGCGCTGCCGGCGCAGATGTTCGCTACGGCCGTGCCTTGGATGAAGATGGCCTACGCCGGCGCGCTGGCGGCCGCCGCGGGTTGGCTGGCCGCGCGGCTGTCGATGCCGGCCGCGCCGGTCGGTGGCGCCACCCGCGCGGTGACGTTGGTCGTGCTCGCGATGTCGGCGATCGGACTGCTGTCGTGGCTCTCGGTGCCGGCTGGTGACCGCATGGCCGCGTTGCTGGGTCAATCGTGGTTCAGTTGCCCACCCAGTGTCCTCGTGCTGTCCCTGCCTGCCCTGGCGGGGACGCTGTGGGCGGTCCGGGGCATGGCGCCGACACGCCTTCGCGCGGCGGGCTTCGCCGCCGGTCTGCTGGCCGGTGCCGTCGGCGCGCTCGGGTACTCGCTGTCCTGCCCCGAGGCCTCCGCCGCCTTCGTCGCGGTCTGGTATTCGCTCGGCATCCTGCTAACGGCGGTGCTCGGTGCGGCGTTGGGGTCCCTGGTCCTGCGCTGGTGAAAGCCGCGGCTGCCTTGGGGTCGTTGCGGAGAGTTCCTATCGCGATGGACGCAACGGTTCGGAGCGAAGCACCGGCAGACACGCCCGGCTCGCAGGATTTCTCGACGAATCCGGCAGGCCTGAAGTGTTCAGTGCGGCCTAGAGTTGGCGCTATGCCTCTCACCGGAGACAGATCGTGCAACGGAACACGCCAGCCCGACCGACTCGCAACTCGGACAGCGTCACGCCACTCCTGGTGCGCATGCCCACGGTGATGCGTCTAACTGGTCTCGGCCGCTCGACGATCTATCGGATGGTGGCGGCGCGGGAGTTTCCGAGCCCGGTCCGCCTGGGTCCTCGCGCGGTGGCGTGGCGGCAGTCGGACCTCGACCAGTGGAGCGAATCGCGTCCGGCGGTCACTCACTGAGCAACGTTACCAGCTTCAATCCGTAGCCGAAGAGAAGCGCGAGGGCGAGCCAGCGCCCCCATCGCCACGTGGTGAAGTGGTAGCGGTGGTTCTCGCCGACGGCGCGCGCTGCACGCCGAAATGCGGCAACACCGCACCAAGCCAGCGCGCACTGGCCTGCCAGTCCGAGCGGCGTCGAAAGTCCCAGGAGCCCTGTCGCCCAAGCCGCAGGCCAGGCAACGGCATCGACGAACGCGAGCGCCCTACGCCCCGGCCAGACCTGGGCATCGGGCGGTGGCGCCCGCGCAAAGATCACCCACATCTCTATTCTCCTCGGCGGGCGGGTGCTGAACCCCGCCCGCCCGAGTTCGCCCGCTACGTGCAGGCGACTGCCTTCAGCGGCGCCGGCAACCAGCCCTTGTCGGCCAGCTTCGTCGCCGCCAGAGTGGCCAGTTCGCCCTTCTTCATCCCAGCCGCTGCCGAGGCCTCCGACCCCACACCGCCCTCCTTCAGCGCCTGCGCTATCTGCGCTTTCGACACGTGGTTCAGGAAGGCCTCCGGCGTCGGCTCCCACCATTGCCGCATGTCGAGGCCAGCCAGACGTTCCAGCCCGCTGGCCGCAGTCGCCGGTCCGGTTGGCACGAGCGCCAGGCTCGCTGCGCACAGGCCGAGCAGGTCGAGCAACTCCGGGTGAGGGAGTGCGGCAAGCCAGTCCAGCCATTCGCTCTCGGCCTGCGGCAGGCGCCCGAGCCACTCCGCGCGGCGTGCCTCCAGGTTGGCCCACGCCCTGCCGGCCGGCAGTTCGTCCGCGGCGCGCAGCAGCTCATGACGCGGCGGACGCGCCGTGATCTGCAACGCCGACCGCGCCTCCAGGCCGAAGCGCTCGAACACCTGCAGCGCCAGCGCGTGCGTCAGCGCCACCAGCGGCGCATGGGGGTCCTGCGCCAGCACGGCCTGCAGCGCCGCCGTGCGATGTGCTGCAAGCCGGCGCAGCAGCGTCTCGCTGAACGGCGTGCGCGGCTCGGCGGGCTCAGCCGCTCCCGGCTCATGTGCGCCCGATTCGTCCCCCTGCTTCCGGGAGATCCGGCCTCTCGCCTCGGCCTTCGTCGCTTGCCGGTCCTCCGGGCGCACCAGGCCGCGGATGATCTCGACGGACCCATCACGACCCACGGTGACGATGACTCCGGCGCGGGCCTTGTCCTCATCGCGCCAGACCTGGCGCGCTTCCTTGATGACCTTGCGCCGCGCCTCGATGTCCTGCTCTTCGAGGTCGATGCGCTCGCCGTCGGTCGGCGTCCAGGTATCGCTGTCGTCGAGCGCCTGCAGCTCGGCGTCCAGCTCGCTCGACCGCTGGTCAAGCTCGGCCAAGGTCCGCTTCTCGTCGGCGGTCGGCGCACGCACGCCCGGCTCGCACCGGGAGAACGCCCGCAACCCGACCGAGTCCAGTTCGATGCGGGCTTCGACCCAGGCCCATCCCTCCTCGCGCACCGCGTGCGCTTCCGCGTCCAGCTTGTCCGCGGCCAGCCGCCGCAGCAGGTCCGGATCGCAGATCCAGCACGACTGCTCGCTGTCGAACAGGTCGCGGCGCACCACGCCGCCCGCGGTCTCGTAGGCTTCGATGCCGACGAAGCGCGCCAGCGCGCTCTGGTGGGCCAGGACCTCGCCTTCCGTCAGGCGCTTGCGCAGTGCCGCGGGCGTCCGGTCCCAGGGCTGTGCCTCGAACCACGCACGCTCCTGCGCCGCGTGATCGCTGCTCAGGCACAGCGCCATCAGCTGGTCGAGGTTGACGCCGTCCTCGCGGTACAGCGCCAGCAGCTTCGGCGACAGGGCAGCCAGCTTGAGCCGGCGCTGCACGACCACCGGCGACACGCCGAAGCGCGCTGCCACGTCCTCGATACCCCGACCTTGCTGGACGAGCGCTCGGAACGCCTCGAACTCGTCGGCCGGGTGCATGGCCTCGCGCCCACTGTTCTCGGCGAGGCTGATCTCGACGGCATGGTCGGCGCTGACCAGCTCGCACAGCACCTCGTACCCTGCCGCGAGCGACTTGCGCTCCTGCAACAGCACCAGCGCGCGGCGCCGCCGCTCGCCGGCGACGACGCCGAACCTCGTCTGCCGGCGCTTGCCCCGACCGACCACCTGCTCGGTGACGATCAGGTTCTGCAGCAGCCCCTGCGAGGCGATCAGCGCCGCCAGTTCCTCTACCTGGCCGGCCGAGTAGCGACGGACGTTGTACGGCGAGGGCACCAGGTCCTCGACCTTGATCAGCAGCATTTCCTTCGTGTGCTTCATGACGGACTCCATGAGTGGTTGAGACGATCCGGGACGACTCGCCCGCCTCACGGCGGCACGCCCGCATGCCAGCAGCCGCCATGTCTGGCCCGCATGGCAACTTTCCGTACTCGTCCAGGTGCTCGCACTGCGTTCCCCTTCGCTCCACCTGACGGCGGTGCCTAACCTGCCTTCCAGCCCCCCCTGCCCCAATTTCCGAGGGAGCCGTTCGTGGCTTTGGTCCCTCGGAGAAGGCCAGGCTGTCGAGCTGGTGCCTGCCCCGCATTCGTCGGTCGCCGTGCGGCACCGAGAGCGCCGCAAGCAAGCGCGGCTGCAAGGGGACCGGGGCGTTAATGGAGGGGACCCGCGCCAGCGGGGCGCAGGCCGTTCATGCCGCGCACGCCCCTTGTGGCCGTGCGTGCGGCGCTACGGTCCGCAGTCAAGGCGAACGGCGAGGCGGGCCACCGGCCTGTGTGAGCGATCGAGGGACACGGGCCAGCGCAGGCCGCAGGCCGAAGCGCAGACCGACCTTCCCGCGCGCGCGAAGGCACGCGCGCCGACCAATCCGCATTCACGATTTGTGACGTAACGCCTGTGGACAACTCGTCCGCCGCAGCGCATCAATAGCGACTTGCACGAAGCCGCCGCCGAAGCGGTCCAACGAGCACCCGCAGTCCGATGTGTCTCGCTTGGAAAAACTGGCTCTGCGCTTGACCAGCGACGACGAACGTCGAACTGGACTGGCAGCGCAGCACCGGCATCGACGCAGATCGTGTCCAGCGCCCACGGCACCGGGATCACCGTTCCTCCGGCCGCGACCGGGTATCCGACTCGCGCGCCGCCCGACAGGAGATCGCGCCATGCTGGACAGAGAGCAACTGGAGACGTTTGCCACCGTCGCCGAGCAGCAGAGCTTCGAGCGCGCTGCGGCTGTGCTCCACGTGACCCGTGGTGCCGTGTCGCAGCGGATCAAGGCGCTTGAGGAGTCTCTGGCAACCATCCTGCTGCTTCGCGACAAGCCGGTCACCCCGACGCCCGCCGGCGAATCACTGCTGCGCCACGTGAAGGCGCTGCGGCTGCTCGAGGCATCGTCGCTACGGGAACTCTCCGCCGCCGCGGATCACGACGGCCCCGTGCCGCTGTCGATCGCCGTGAACGCCGATTCGCTGGCCACCTGGTTCCCTCCGCTGCTGCGCGAGCTCTTTGCCAGGCGCCTGGTCGCACTCGAGGTCGTCACCGACGACCAGGACCACACCTCCAGCCGGCTGCTGCGAGGCGAGGTCGTCGGCTGCATCTCGACCGACGCCAAGGCCGCCGCAGGCTTCCTCGCCAAACCGCTCGGTGCCATGGAGTACCGCTGCTACGCCACGCCCGGCTTCATCGCGGAGTTCCTGGCCGACGGCCTGACCGTCCGCAACGTCCTGCGGGCGCCGGCGGTCCTCTTCAACCGCAAGGACGCGCTGCATGACGAGTTCCTGCAGCGACGCTTCTGCATGCGGATCGATCGCTACCCCCGCCACTACCTACCCTCCCCTTCGGCCCTGCTCGAAGGCATCGCCATGGGGGCGGGATACGGACTGGTGCCGTCGACGCAGGCCCAAGGCCTCGTCCAGGAAGGCGTGCTGCAGGAGCTGGCGCCTGACGACCCCGTCAAGGTCGACCTGTACTGGCACCACTGGGAGATGGAACCGCCCATCGCACGCGAGATCACCGAACTGATCGTCGCCCGCGCGGAACACTGCCTCATCAAGCCGCGGCCGACCGCCCGGAAGGCATCGCGTCAGCGGGCGCTGGCGCTAATACCGTCGCACCGGTCGGTACCCGGGCTCTCCGTGCCGTCGATGTAGCACCACTCTCGCCGCGGCGGCCGACGTCAGGCCAGACAGCAGCGCGATCAGTTCGACGTTTGGAAGGGGCCAGCCGGCCCATGTCGGGGTGAACGCTGCAACAGCCCCGATGAAGCCCGCGCCAATCACCCAGGTCTCACCCACCTGGTCGCCGTCCTTGCCGCGCAGCAGGCCAAACAGGCTGACCCCGACGCTTGCGATGTAGACGACGTTCACCGACACCATCGTGTCGACGATGGGTAGACCGGTGGCCGTCAGCGCCGCGGCCACGGCCATTGCGATGGCAGCCAGGACGATCGGTGACGCAGACACCCGTTGCGGCCGGGCCGCCTCCAGCGCGGAGACCATCGCTCGAAGGACCGCGGCACCCGAGCCGAGGGCCGCCATGCCAAGGACGCCAAGCATCACCGGCCCCGCAGCGGCCGCAATCTCGGCCGCAACCAGCGACAATGCCTGCGGCACGACCTGCTTGGCATCCGCGACCCCGGGCCACGACGGCTGGGCTGCTGCCGACAGCACCACCGCTGGCGGCAGGAACGCCAGCAGCAGCAGGCCGGCGCCGGCGAGCAGGCATCCGCGGACGGCGGCACCGGGCCCACGGGCCGCAAGCACGAACTGGTGATAGTCCGCGCCCGTACAGACCAGAAGTCCGACGCCGATGGCAATCGTGAACGCCTGGGCGACACCGAGCGACGGCAGGTCCTGGGCGAACGCAGGCAGCGAGGCGGCATAGAGCTCGACCCCACCGCTGCGCGCGAGGGCGCATAGCAGGACGACGGCACTCGCCGCCAGGCACCCGGCGAAGATGAGCGACGCGGCTCGCAACTCGAACCGCGATGCCGCAAAGATGAGAGCGATGGCGACGGCATGTGCCATCATCGGACCGGCACCGAGCAGCCGGACCACGGCCACGGCGCCGTGGATCTGCGCGGCCAGCACCCCTGCCATCCAGACGATCGACAGCAGCGCGACCATCCGTCGCACGCGATCACCGGATCGGTCCCCGAGCAGATCCCACACGGCACGGCCTGCCAGCCACAGCCTGCCGGCGAAAGCCGCCATTGCGATCATCCCCAGCCCGGTAGCGACGCCGTAGATCGCACCGGCCATGCCGTAGCGCAGGGCGTACTCGCCCGAACCGAACAGGAACCCGATGCCGTAGCTGGCCGAGACGAGCAGCGCTGCCACCTGCAGCGCCCCGAGCGTCCGGGTGGTCACCGGGCCAAGCTCCGCTGCCAGGAAGCGACTGCCTGCGCCGGACCTGCAAAGTACGCGTCGCAGACCTGGGCGTGCTCCCGGTACTCCGGCAACGTCGAGAAGACGCGCTGCGCCTCCGGCAGCCGGTAGTAGGGAATGGCCGGCAGCAGATGGTGGGTCAGGTGGTAGGCGTTGTTCCGCGGATGGAACAGAACCGACCACAGCCCGGCCGCCTTGATGTCGCGGGTGAAGCTGAAGACGCCGCCGGGAGACAGCCCGTGGTGGTCGCACATCTCGCGGAAGGAAGTGATTACGTGGAACGTCGTGGCACGTGCGGCCAGCCACACGGCGAGCATCGCTGCTGCCGGCCCGGACCCCGCAGCCAGGACGAGCACCCCGAGAAGCACGGTCCACCACCCGAGGATGTACAGCCGGCCAGCGGGCGGAGCCGCGGGATCAAGGAGGTGCCCGAAGGTGGATCCGAGGATGGCCCGCAGCGACAGCGTGTTCGCGACCACAGCCGCAAGCCACGATCTCGCCTTCTGTGCAGGGATCGGGATCAGGTCGGGGTCGGCGCCTTGCGCGCCGAGGTCCAGGTGATGCCGGAAGTGCAGCTCGCGGTAGTGCGACAGGCTCACGAAGAGAAGCGGCGCGATGAGCGCCCGGGTCACCAGATCGTTCAGTAGGCGGTTGCGCGTCAGGTTGCGGTGCGCGGCGTCATGCAGGATGTTGCCCAGCGCACGCTGCCGGTTGCCGAGGACCAGCAGCGCGATCGGCCAGGCCCAGGGCTCCTGGAGCGCCAGCAGGAGTGCCGCGACGATGGCCGTGAGGTCCACGGCGACGTCCAAGGCGGGGCGCCATCCTTGCAGCTTGAGCAGGGGCAGGTGTGGGTTGCCGGCGCGACGCAGCGACTGCCGGAGCAGCGCGATGTCGGAGAGCACTTGCGAGCGGGTGGCCATGGCGGACCTCCTTGCACGCGGCTGTCGGGCTGGACAGTCCCGGCCCGTACCCGACACGATCGTCCCAGCCGCGCTCTCAAGGTACCAAGCCACCGCGACGGCTGCTCGCGGTTTAGCAACTTTCGCTTCGCGTCAGCCCCGCTAAACCGGTTGCCAATCCATGCCCCGATAGCCCGCTCGGATCAGGGTGCCGGCAACGATCCGGGATGCCCATAATCTTCCGCAGGGGTGTAGCGGAGCAGACTGGAGGGGATGGGAATGACCGCCGTTCGTGACCTGCACGACCTGTGCCGACAGATGACGCCGAGCATCGCCGACGGGGTCTTCGTCTACTGCACCTTCAGCGACTTCCGACTCCCCCAGGGGCTCGACCCAATCTGCACCTTCCGCGAATCGGAAGGACTGACGGCCATCGTCGACAAGTCGCAGGCCGAGGCGGCGCGCGTCCCCTACACCTTCCCGTGTCGCCTCATCACCCTCGCCGTGCACTCGTCGCTCGATGCGGTGGGGTTCCTCGCCTGCATCACCGACCGGCTGGCCCAGGCAGGCATGGCCTGCAATGCCGTGGCGGCCTTCCACCACGACCACCTCTTCGTGCCCGAGGCACGAGCCGCAGAGGCTCTGGAATTGCTGCACGGCCTCGCCTCAGACGCTCGCTTCGTCTGACTGTCAGCACGGCGAGAACGGTCCGAACGAGCGTCGTTTAGCGTCGCTGACGCTGCCGCAAATTTGCGCAACTCGGTGCAAAAGCGTTGACGCCGACCGCGGCATTTTCCTAGGCTGAACTCCCGGTAGCTCTCGGAGCGTCTCTCCCGTGATCGGGAAGTCGCTCGCCAGGCAACCGGAGCCAACGGGAGTGCCGCCATGACCACGCCGCAACCGCCACGCCTCGGACCGCTTGCCGATCGCCGAACCCTCGACCGCGATCAGCGCCGTCGGCCGCCCGCTTCACGGCCAGCCCGCCGCGCGAGGGTCGCCACCGGCACGCCGGCCCGTCCGGCGGTCTCGTCGATCACGCGGGATGACGAACAGCTCTGCGCATCCTGGGCCTCGGAACATGCTTGCTTCGAGCTTGTGGTCCGCGCTCACTCGACGGACCTGCAGGTGAAGTTCTGCACCTGGATGAACTCCGGGCCCGCGGTGGAGGAGCGCTTCGTCATTCACACGCTGGCCGAGTTCGAGCGGTGGATCGCGAAGGCACCGACGAAGTTCGACCACCCGGTCGCTCACGAAGAGATCAAGAGGTTCGCCCATGGAATCCTCGCTCGATGAGCCCGGGCGCCCGGGCGACTCACCAGGGCCCTCACCTCAGGCTGCAGCGTTCGAGCTATGCGAACTGGTCAGGTCGCTCGTTGTCGCGGATGAGTCGAGCGCCATTGCCGCGCTGGAACTGGCCGCCCGAGCAGGTGGTGCGGACGCAGCCTTGTTCGTGTGGGTGATCCCCGACGACGACCGTTGCTGGTACCGATCGGTCGCCGCACTCGACCCGGAATGGAGCGCGAGCGCTATGCGGCGATTGCACAGCGGCCCCTGCACCTGGCTGGCCCATGCGGCACGCTCGAGCGAGCCGCTGCTGGTCTGTCCGCATCTCGACGACGGCGAAGGTTCAGTCCCTGGAGACGGCCCAGGCTCGGCTCCTCCGCGCGCGATCTGGCTGATTCCGGCACCGCCGCCACGCGGCTGCGATGTGCTCGGGATGCTCATGCTCGCGGGCAAGGATGAGCAGCAGCTCGACGCCACCAGCCGGCTCATGCCGGTCTATCGGGCGCTGGCCCTGGGCCTGACGGACTGGTTCCAGCGTCAGGGTCGGAATGAGCTCGTGCAGCGCGCCCATCTGACCGACAGGGATCTCGATCTGCTTAGGTACGAGTCCCTCGGGTACGGCTCGAAGCGCATTGCCTCAGCGCTCAACGCCGAACCGAAGACCATCGACTGCCGCTTCCATCGTCTCAACGTGCGCCTCGGCGTGGCCAATCGTCGCGATGCCGTACGGCTGTGCCAACGGTACGGGCTGCTCTGACGCGCACCGCAAGCGCGCATGCAAGAAAGTCGCGCAATTGAAGCAGTCGTGATGGCGCCTGCCGCTCCTAGAGTGAACTCACTGCAAGGCCCCGGGTATCCCGTGACGTCCTCGCAGCCTCGGAAGGAGCCGCGACATGACGACCGAACTGGCGAACCGCCTCCCCTCACCGATGTTCGCGCGCCGGCGCCCGCGCTGGGTAGCGATGGTCCTGGCGATCGTCGTGGCGACGACCGTCGCCTTGCTGCCGAGGGCGGCACAGGCCGTCGACGGCTGCCTCGTCCTGCTGTGCTTCGCCGCACCCAGCTGGCGCTCGATCCCGCAGTGCGTGCCTCCGATCAAGCAGGTGCTGCGCGACCTGGCGCGCGGCAAGTCCTTTCCAACGTGCGGCATGGCTGGCGGCGGCAGCTCGGCGAGCCACGCCTGGGCCAGCGCGCCCGGCTACTGCCCGCCTCAATACACGCGGGTGTTCGACGGCGAAAGCGGGCCGATCTACTCCTGCGACTACACCGGCGCCGTCTCGGTCTCGATCAACGGCGCGCCGTTCGCACGAACGTGGTGGACGATGGCCGGCGACACGGTGACCGAGTTCAGCCCGGCCGCGAAGACACAGCTCGGGACCTGGGACACGCGCTTCGACGACGACTATGCCGCCTGGCTCGCCTCGCTGCCGCCGCCGGCTCCGCCGACCGACTCGGGCTACTGAGGCCGCCGACCATGGATGCATCCGTCTTCCTCGCGCTCGCGCTGGCCTGTGCACCGCAGGTGCATGCCGACACGACGCGGGCCCTGGTCAGCGTCGAGAGCGCCTTCAATCCGTGGGCGATCGGCGTGGTCGGCGGAGCGCTGCTGCGCCAACCTCGTAATCGCGCCGAGGCGCTGGCCACGGCCAAGGCGCTGAAGGACGGCGGCTGGAACTTCAGCGTCGGCCTCGGACAGATCAACGTCGGCAACTTCGCTCGCCTGGGCCTGACGCTGGAGTCGGCCTTCGAGCCGTGCACCAACCTGGCCGCCATGCAAACCGTGCTCGGCGAGTGCTTCGACCGAGCGAGTGCCTCGGCGTCGAAGTCGGTCGACCAGGTGGCGCTTCGCCAGGCGCTGTCCTGCTACTACAGCGGCAACTTCGCCACGGGCTTCCGCCACGGCTACGTGCGCAAGGTCGTGACTGCCGTGCGGCTCGTTCCCACCGTCCAACCCAAGGAGAAGGCATGAAACCCCTCGCATCGATCCGGCGCGCCGCCTCTGCACCGGCCGCCGTGCTCTTGACCACCGCCTCGCAGATGGCCCTGGCCCAGGGCTTCGACAAGATCAACACCACGGTCACGAACGTCAACACGATCTTGGTGACGATCTCGATCGCGGTGGTGACGATCGCGATCATCTGGGCCGGCTTCAAGATGATCTTCCAGGGCGCCCGCCTGGCCGACGTGGCCAATGTGCTGATCGGCGGCACCTTGGTCGGTGGTGCGGCGGCCTTCGCCAGCTACATCGTGACCTGACCGACAGGCTCGACCATGCAAGGCGAAGCCATCTACAAGGGCGCCACTCGCCCGGCCATGAAGCTGGGCATCCCGCTCGTGCCGCTGGTGGTGCTGTTCGGCACGGGCATGCTGCTGATCATGTGGGGCGGCACCCTGGTGAGCTGGTGGATCGCCCTCGGCGTGGTCGTGGCCTTCGTGCCGGCCCTGCTGTGGATGCGCTTCATCACCTCCAAGGACGACCAGCGCTTCCGCCAGATGTTCGTTGCCATGAAGTTGCGCCTGCACGACCGCAACCGCCGCTTCTGGCATGCGCGCAGCTACGCGCCCACCCTCTACCGGGGAGCCCGAGATGCTTGGCATGTCTAAGGCCAACGGCGCCGACACCCGGCCGGGTCGCGCTGGGTTCCGGCCCCGGCACTGGGCGCAGGCCCAGGCGGAGAACCCGCTGGCCCGCTTCGTCCCGTTCTCGTCGCTGGTGAGCCCGAACGACGTGATCACCCGCGGCGGCGACTACCTGCGGGTCTGGCGGCTCGACGGCGTGGCGTTCGAGTGCGCCGACGAGCACCAGATCGGCGAGCGTCACGAAGCACTGTGCAGCCTGCTGCGTAACCTGGCTGGCGGGCAGTGGGCGGTGTGGACCCACCGCCTGCACCGTGTCGTCAGCGACAACCTGCAGGACCCGGCGCAGCCTGGCTTCGCACGCGACCTGTCGCAGGTGTACCAGGCCAAGCTCGGCGAACGCCGGATGATGAGCAACGAGCTCTACCTGACGCTGGTCTATCGGCCCAACGTGTCGCGCGTGAGCCGCGCCCTGCAATCGACGCAGCGCACGCGCGCGGCCATCGCCGAAGCCCAGGCTGAGGCCCTGCGCGTGATGGAAGAGCACACCGCCCTGGTCGGCCGGGTCCTACGAGGGTTCGGACCTGAATTGCTGGGCACCCGCGAGCACCGCGACCGGACCTACTCGGAGCTGGCCGAGTTCCTCGGCTTCCTGGTCAACGGATGCTGGCGGCCGGTCCCGATGACGGCGGGACCCCTGTACCGGACGCTGCCGACCGCGCGCCTGTCCTTCGGCGGCGACAAGCTCGAACTCCGCCAGGGCGATCAACGGCGCTACGCGGCGCTCGTCGACATCAAGGAATACGCGGACGCGGTGGAGCCCGGCATCCTGAACGCGCTGCTGTACGAAGCCAGCGAGTTCATCGAGACGCAAAGCTTCTCGATCCTGCCGCGACGTGAGGCTATGCGTGCGCTCGAACTGCAGCGCGATCAGCTGATCGCCAGCGACGACGTGGTGGCCAGCCAGGTGGCCGAGATGGACGTGGCGCTGAACGAACTCGGCGACGGCCAGTTCTGCATGGGCGAGTACCACTACAGCCTGGTCGTCTTCGGCGAGGACGTGGCCGATGCCGGCCGCCGCGCCGCGCAGGCCATCGGCGCCGTCGGCGAAGCCTCCAGCCTGCAGATGTCCCCGGTGGACCTGGTGGCCGATGCCGCCTGGTTCGCGCAGATGCCGGGCAACTGGCAGTGGCGGCCCCGCGATGCCAAGCTCAGCTCGCGCGCCTTCGCGGCGCTGTCCAGCTGCCACAACTTCGCCCGCGGCAAGCGCGACGGTAACCCCTGGGGCGAGGCGCTGGCCCTGCTGCGCACGCCCTCGGGGCAGCCCTTCTACCTGAACCTGCACAGCAGCCCCGAAGGCGAAGACTCCGCCGACAAGAAGCTGCCGGGCAACACCCTGATCATCGGCTCGACCGGCGTCGGCAAGACGACGCTGGAGATGTTCCTGCTGACGCTGACGCGCAAGTGGGACCCGGCACCGCGCCTGGTGCTGTTCGATCTGGACCGCGGCTGCGAGATCGCGATCCGGGCCCTGGGCGGTCGCTACTTCACGCTCGAAGCCGGCAAGCCCACCGGCTGCAACCCGTTGCAGCGCGAGCCGACACCGGCACGCATCCAGTTCTGGGAGCAGCTGATCCGCACCTGCATCGCCACACCGGCCATGCCGCTGCTGCCGGCCGACGAGCGCGCCATCGCGGACGCCGTCAAGGCGGTGGCGATGATGCCGGCGCCGCTGCGCCGCTTCTCGACCGTGCGGCAGAACCTGCCCAAGGCGGGCGAGAACAGCCTCTTCGAGCGGCTCGGCCGCTGGTGCCAGGGTGGCGCGCTCGGTTGGGTGTTCGACCAGGCCGACGACCGCCTGCTCGACCTGCATGCCGCCAACGTCATCGGCTTCGACACCACCGAGTTCCTCGATCTGCCCGAGGTGCGCACGCCGGTAATGATGTACCTGCTGCAGGTGATGGAAGAGCTCGTCAACGGCGAGCGGCTGATCTACGTGATCTCGGAGTTCTGGAAGGCCCTGGACCACGAGATCTTCAGCGACTTCGCCAAGCAGAAGCAGAAGACCATCCGCAAGCAGAACGGCCTGGGCATCTTCGACACCCAGAGCCCGTCCGACGTGCTGCGCCACCCTATCGGCCGCACGATGATCGAGCAGAGCGTGACCAAAATCTTCCTCGCCAACCCTGAGGCGGTGCGCGAGGAATACGTCGACGGCTTCGGGCTGACGCAGGCCGAGTTCGACATCGTGCGCAGCCTCGGCGCGCAAGGCGGCCGCCGCTTCCTCGTCAAGCAGGGTCACGCCAGCGCGATCTGCGAGCTGGACCTCGCCGGCCTCGAGGACTTCATCACCGTGCTCTCGGCCACCACCGACAACGTGGCCCTGCTCGATGCCGTGTGCGAACGGCATGGCTACGATCCGTTTCAATGGCTTCCAGTGCTGCTTCGTGAGGTTCAGGATCGGAGGTTTCGTACCTCCAGGAGAGCCGCATGAAAGCCGTTCGTCATCTCCTTACGCTGGGCGCGCTGGCACTCGCCGCCACCGCCTCCAGTGCCCAGTTCGTCAAGGGAAACGAGGCCGTCAAGGTGATGCCCGATGGGACCAAGAAGGTGGAGACACCGCCGCTGCCGAGCGCGTCTCTGGGCGCTCCGTGTCCCGCCGCCAAGTCCGGATGCGCGGGCGGCGGCTGGAAGATGCTCGAAAGCCAGGCAGGCCTCGTCGAGTGCACCGAGGTATTCGCGCGGCCGGGAACCTGCCGCGAGTCGACCTACGGCGTCGAGAAGCGCTCGCGTGTCTGGATCGTGAAGCTCAAGGGCGAGTGGACGCAATGCGAGCGGCCGGATATCGCCAGCAAGTGCATCAGCCTCAAGGGCTTCCCGATCAGCGCGGTTCAGTAGACAGGGGCTAAGCGATGTTCGCCTGGGTCGGTACACAGTTCGATGCGGTCCTGAACACCTACGTGCTCGGCGTCGTGACTGCACTGATGGCCGGCATCGCGCCCATTGCGCTGACTGCGATGACGATCTGGGTCACGCTCTACGGCTGGGCCGTCTTGCGCAACGAAGTGTCCGAGACGGTTCCGACCTTCCTCTGGAAGGTCTTCAAGATCGGACTGGTCCTGGCTTTCGCCCTGCAATCCGGCTTCTACATCTCCAACGTGTCCGACTCGGCGAACGCGCTGGCAACCGGGGTGGCGACTACGTTCCTGCCCGCTGCAGCGGACCCGATGGCGATCACCTCGCCTTACGTGTTGCTGGACAACTTCAATGACGAGGCCAGCAAGCTCGTGCTCGACCTGCTGAAGGACGCAGGAATCATGCGGCTTGACCTGCTGTTTGCAGCGGTCGTCTGCTCGATCGGGAACGTGGTCTTCCTCTGCATCGCGCTGTTCGTCGTGACGCTGGCGAAGCTCTTCCTGACCTTCGTGATCGTCATCGGCCCGCTCTTCGTTCTGTGTCTTGCGTGGCGCCCGACAGCCCGGTTCTTCGACAGCTGGCTGTCGATGGTCCTGAATGCCGTCGTCCTTACGTGGTTTGCGTTCTTTGCTCTTGGCCTGAGCGCCTTCATGGGTGACGCACTCGTTCAGGCCATCCAAGTCAACGGTGGCTTCCTCGGCCCGACCTTCAACGTCGTCGGCGAGAGCCTGAAGTACTGCGTCGTCATGATCCTCATGGCCATCATCTGCTTCCAGGCGCCGAGCCTCGCCTCCGCACTCACCGGCGGCGCTGCGGTTCAGCAGGGCATTCAGATGATCCAGAACGCCATGATGGTCTCGGGCCTGCGTTCGGCTTCCTCCGCCCGCAGTGCCGTCGCCGCGGGCGCGGCTGGAGGCGTCGTCCGGGCCGGCGCCGGCCTGCCCTACGCGGCGGGCCAGGCCACCGGAGCCGCCGCGGTCGCGACCGGTCGCGCCGCGGGCGCCGTTGCCACCGGAGCCGGCGCCGTCGTCCGCCAGGGTTACGGAGCGGTGCGAACCGCAGCCTACAAGCTCGCCGCGCTGCGCGGTCGGGCATGAACGTCAACCAGCGTCAATCAGCACAGGAGCGAAACCATGCACACACGTCTCAAGGTCGCTGCCGCCGTCCTCATCGCCTTCGGCGCCAGCGGCGCCCGCGCGCAGGGCATTCCGGTCATCGATGTCGCCAACCTGGTCCAGACGATCCAGCAGGTGCTCGACGGCATCACGCAGATCAACAACCAGGTCCAGCAGATCAACCAGCTGCAAAGCCAGATCAACAGCATCAACGGCATCCGCAACCTCGGCAACGTGTTCAACAACCCACTGCTGAAGAACTACGTGCCGGCCGAGGCCTACACCTACGTCAATGCGATCAACACCTCCGGCTACTCCGGCCTGAACGCCACGGCCAAGGCGCTGCGGGATGTGGGCATGGTCTACAACTGCATGGACCTCGCGGGTGATGCGCGCACCAGCTGCCAGGCCGCCTTGGCGCAGCCGTACCAGCAGAAGGGCCTGCTGCAGGACGCGATGAAGTCGGCTGCCGGCCGCCTGTCGCAGATCCAGTCGCTGATGGGGCAGATCAACGCCACCACCGACCAGAAGGCGGTGCAGGAGGTCCAGGCCCGTATCGGCGCCGAGAACGCGCTGCTGGCTCACGAGATGTCGCAGGTGCAGATGCTGCAGGGCATGGCCGACAGCGAAGAGCGCATCGCCCGATCGCGGGAACGCGAGCGCCAATACCAGATGCTCACCCGCACGGGGAAGGTGGCCGACTACCTGCCCTGACGCTCGTTCCCTGAATCGCTGCGCCGTACCGTCGGCGCAGCCCCACGGAGGTTCCCATGAGTGCCGTCCTGACGCCAGGAAGAGCCGCTGCATTGCCTAATCGCTTACTCGATCGAGCGCGGGCCGAGCCCGAGGCAGCGGCGATCGACGCGAATCGCGCGTGGGAAGTCGACCGCGCGCTGATGCTCGAACGCTCGGAGCGCCGGGCCTGGTGGGTCGCCATCGCCGGCCTGGTGCTGGGCCTGATCGGCATCGCCGCGGTGTTCGTCCAGGGTCCGCTGCGTCGCGTGGTGGAGATCCCCATCGTGGTCGACCGGGTCACCGGCGAGGCAACGGTCCAGCAACGGCTCTCCGTCGAGACCATCCCGCCGATGGAGGCGCTGGACAAGCACAACCTCGCCACCTTCGTGCGGGCACGCGAGGGCTACAGCTGGATGTTCCTGCAGCGCGACTTCGACCAGGTCGCGCGCATGGCGGTCCCGGCCGTCTTCGCCGACTACAACCGTCAGTTCGAGGGCGACGGCGCGCTGCAGAAGAGGATCGGCGCCGCCGAGGACTGGCGCATCAACGTCATCGGCGTACGCCTGGCTGCGTCCGGGCGCCCAGGCAACCAGGGCGAGGCCACGGTCACCTACGACAAGGTGGTCCGCCTCACGGACCGCAACCTGCCCGAGGTCACCACGCGGCACGTGGCCAGCGTCGTCTACCAGTACCAGCCCAAGGTGCTGGCCAAGGAGCGCGACCGGCTCGAGAACCCGTTCGGCTTCGTCGTCACCGCTTACCGGTCCGATCCCGAGATCAACACCGCCGCACCGGGAGCCAAGCCATGAAGCGGCTGGCCCGGCTGGCCTCCGTGGCCTGCGTCGCGGCCTGCGGTTCCACGGCAGTCGCTGCGGAGCCCGCGGATCCGCGTCTGCGCGAGGTGGTCTACGACCCGCGCGCCGTCGTCACCGTCCCGGTCAAGCGCGGCGTCGTGACGCTGGTCGTGCTCGATGCCGACGAGGCGATCACCGAGGTCGCCGCCGGCCTGGGTGGCGACTGCACGAAGGCCGATGCCGCATGGTGCATCGCAGCCCAGCCCGGAGGCCGGAACCTCTTCGTCAAGGCCAAGAGCTCGGCCAGCGCCGCGAACACCCTGGCCGTTGTCACCGACCGCCGAACGCACAGCTTCCGCTTCGTCGTGCTGACAGACGGCGACCCGAAGCCGCCGGTCTACCGGCTCGTCGTCAAGGCACCCGCCCGGGTGGCGCCCCCGGCGCGCCTCGCGCTTCGCGACTCGGCACCACTGATGGCGTTGCCTGTCGTGCCTCTATCCCCGTCACCGCACCAGGTCGTCGCCGAGCGCCTGCAGGCCAAGCCGCAGGTGATGAACACGCAGTACTCGGTCGCCGAGGGCACCGGGTCTCAGGACATCGTGCCGACCCTGGTCTACGACGATGGTCGATTCACCTACCTGCGCTTCCCCGGCAACCGCGAGGTGCCGGCCGTGTTCCATGTACTGGGCGACGGCAGCGAGACGCTGGTCAACGCCCGCATGGAGGACGACCTGCTAGTGGTCGATCGCGTCAGCCGGCGGCTGATGCTGCGGGCCGGCTCGGCCGTCGTCGGCCTGTGGAACGAAGCCTTCGACCTCGACGGCAGGCCGCCGGGTGACGGCACCACGGTGCCCGGCGTTCAGCGTGTGCTGAAGGCCGACGTGAGTGGCAGCAACGCGCCTTCCGAAGCGCGCAAGGGAGCGACACCATGACGTACGACCCGAGCGATCCGCGGAACCGCGATCCAAACCTGAGCGCGGAAGCCGAGCCCGACGGCAACGCCATCTCGCCTCTGCCCGGCGAGCCCGGCATCCCCAATGTCGCTGCCCGGCAGCGGGTTTCGATGTCTAAGAAGGGGCTGCTGGCCGTGGCGCTGCTCGTCGGCTCCCTGGTCGCGGTGGCCGCCGTCACCATCCAGCGCTTCTCTGCGAGCGGCAAGAAGGCCGACGAAACCGAGTCGAAGCTGGTCCGGGACAGGCCCGCCGCCGCCACGGCCGAGCCGCGCAGGCTCGAGATGCCACCCGCTTCGACTGCCAGCGCCGCCGTGGCAACCGCGCCGCGCATCCCCGCTCTGACGCCTACGAGCGAGGAGCTGGCCGAGCCCATCGGGGTGCGGCGCACCGGATCGGCGGCACCCGCACCGGGTGGCCCGAAGGTGGTCCCGCCGGAGGATGCCCCCGTCTTGCTGGTCACCACCCGGCCGGGGGCACTCCCTCCGCAAGGGGCGTCCACACGAAGGATGGATGCTGGTGCACCAACTGACGAGGGCCCGACGGCGGCCGAGCCCGCCGACGCGAACGATCCGCTCGCCGCAACCTCCCGCAACCTGCAGGGCTATCAGCGCCAGCTCCAGGGCCTGCTCGACAACCTCACCAAGACCGCAGCGCTGGCCACGGGCCAGGCCACCGGGCAGCTGCCGTCGGGGGCCCTCCTCGGTGGGCCCCCGATGGCGGGCACCGCACCCATCGGTGCGGCAACCACAGGGGGTGGCCTGTTCGGGGGCCAGCTCCAGGGGTCTGCCACCCCGAAGGTGGCGGCCTCGATGCTCGGCAACCGGAGCCTGACGCTGCCCAAGGGCACGGCGTTCACCTGTGCTCTGAAGACCAAGGTGATCAGTGCAACCTCGGGCCTGGTCGGCTGCCAGGTGCAGCGCAATGTCTTCAGTGACGATGGCCGCGTGCTGCTGATCGAACGCGGCTCGCACCTGGACGGTGAATACCGTATCGCCTCGGTCCGGCCCGGCACGGTCCGAATCCCCGTGCTCTGGACCCGCATCCGCACGCCGCTGGGCGTCACCGTGGACATCGACTCGCCGGGTACCGGCCAGCTCGGGGAGTCCGGCATCGACGGCTACGTCGACAACCGCTGGGGTGAGCGCATCGGCGCGGCCATGCTGCTCTCGTTGATCGACGACTCGGTGAAGCTGGTCATCCAGAACCAGGCCAGCGACCGGCAGGCCGACACCATCGTCCTGCCGTCCACCACGGCCAACACCAGCAAGCTGGCCGAGAAGGTGCTCGACAGCACGATCAACATCCCGCCGCTGATCTACCAGAACCAGGGCGGCATCGTCGGCATCTACGTCGCCCGCGACGTTGACTTCTCTTCGGTGTACGAACTGAAGCCCACCGCCAGCGCGCCGACTCGCGAGGGCACGCCATGAACCAGCACGCCTGCGAGCACGAAGACCTGGGCGAAGGCTGGTGCGGCGACGCCACCTCGGTGGTCGAGTTCTTGCGGCCACTGCGCGACCAGCTCGATGCACCCGGCGTGCTGGAGGTCTGCGTCAATCGGCCCGGAGAACTGCTCGTCGAGACGGTCCGTGGCTGGCAGACCGTGCCGGCGCCCGAGATGACGCAGGAGCGCTGCCTGTCGCTGGCGACCGCCGTCGCAACCTTCTGCGACCAGCAGGTCAACCAGGAACGCCCGCTGCTCTCCGCCACGCTGCCCAGCGGCGAACGCATCCAGTTCGTCATCCCGCCAGCCGTGCCGCGCGGCACGGTGTCGATTACCGTGCGCAAGCCGTCGCACCTGATCAAGCGGCTGGACGACTTCGAGCGCGACGGCCTGTTCGAGCGCACGGCCACGGTGACGCGCACCCCGAACGCGGAACTGCTGCCCTTCGAGCGCGAACTGGTCGAGCTGAAGAATGCCGGCCGCTATGCCGAGTTTCTGCGCCTGGCGGTGCGCAAGCACCAGACCATCGTCGTCAGCGGAAAGACCGGCTCGGGTAAGACCACCTTCATGAAGGGCCTGGTCGAGGAAGTGCCGAAGCATGAGCGACTCATCACGATCCAGGACACGGCCGAGCTGACGCTGCCCAACCACCCGAACGTGGTGCACCTGTTCTACAGCAAGGACGCACAGGGCACGGCGCGCGTGACGGCCAAGTCACTGCTCGAAGCCTGCCTGCGCATGAAGCCCGACCGCATCTTCCTGGCCGAGGTGCGCGGCGACGAGTGCTTCTACTTCGTGCGCCTCGCGGCCTCGGGTCACCCGGGCAGCATCACGAGCGTCCACGCTGGCAGTTGCGCGCTCGCGTTCGAGCAGATGTCGCTGATGATCCGCGAGACCGGCGCTGGCGGCGGCCTGCGCATGGACGAGATCAAGTGGCTGCTGAGCGTCGTGGTCGACGTGATCGTGCAGTTCGATCGCGACGAGCGCGGGCGTTTCATTTCCGAGATCCTCTACGAGCCTCGTCGACAGAGGCTCGGGCGCTGGGATCAACAGGCGGCAGCGACATGAGTGGCGTCGCAGCCCTGCCGTTCTCGGCCTGGCCCACGGGCCGCAAAGTCGCAGCGGGCCTCTTCGTAGCCATCGGCTACGCCGCGCTGGCCTGTGCCGCGGTCTACCTGGCAGGCGTGCTCTTCCTGGTGCTGAACAAGGCGAACCCGAAGCAGGCGCAGTTCACCAGCATCGTTCACTACTGGGATCTCTACGCCGACGATGCCCAGCTGCGCAAGAAGCTGCAGCTCGCGATC
This sequence comes from Rubrivivax sp., assembly GCA_035438245.1. Classification (GTDB taxonomy): domain Bacteria; phylum Pseudomonadota; class Gammaproteobacteria; order Burkholderiales; family Burkholderiaceae_C; genus Rubrivivax. The sequence continues at coordinate 1,195 of DAORHX010000005.1, read as the reverse complement.
GGCGTCTCGGGGATCGGCCTGTTACTCTTGCTGCCCGCCGGCCTCGTCGCTGCCGCACGGCCGCGGCGGGCGCTGCATGGCGATGCCCGGTTCGCCAGCGCGGCCGAAGTCGATCGCGCGGGGCTCACGGGCGGCGACGGAAAGCCGGGCATCCTCATCGGCCGCCACCGCGGCAGGTTCCTGTCGCTCCCCGGCCAGCTATCGGTGATGCTGTCCGCGCCCACCCGCAGCGGCAAGGGCGTCGGGGTCGTGATCCCCAATCTACTGAACTGGCCCGACTCGGTCGTAGTGCTCGACATCAAGGGCGAGAACTACGACATCACGGCCGGCTATCGCGCCGCACACGGGCAGGCGGTCTACGCCTTCTCGCCCTTCGACGAGGACGCGCGCAGCCACCGTTGGAACCCGCTGACCGCCGTGCGCTCCAGCCCGCTGCACCGCGTCGGCGACCTGCTCACCATCGGCCAGGTCTTCTTCCCCAACGACGGCGGCGGCACCTCGTCCGAAGCCTTCTTCAACGACCAGGCGCGCAACCTGTTCCTCGGCCTGGGCCTCGTCCTCCTCGAAACCCCCGCGCTGCCTCGCACTATCGGCGAGATGCTGCGTCAGTCCTCGGGTAAGGGCCGGTCCCTCAAGGACCACCTGAGCGGCTTGATCACGCAGCGCCGCGAGGGGAGTAACCCGCTCTCGGACGAGTGCACCGACGCCCTGCAGCGCCTGCTGTCGAACTCGGAGAACACGCTGTCCAGCGTGGTCGCCACCTTCAACGCGCCGCTGACGATCTTCGCGGATGCGGTGGTGGATGCGGCCACCAGCGCCGACGACTTCCGGCTCGAGGACGTGCGGCGCCGCCGCATGTCGGTCTACGTGCGCATCCCGCCGAACCGGCTGGCCAACGCCCGGCCACTGCTGAACCTCTTCTTCTCTCAGCTCGTCAGCCTCAACACGCAGGCTCTGCCCGAGCAGGACTCGACGCTGAAGGTGCAATGCCTGCTGGTCAATGACGAGTTCACTGCCATGGGACGTGTGGGCGTCATCACCAACGCTGCAGCCTTTCTGGCCGGCTACAACATGCGCCTGCTGACCGTGGTGCAGGCGATGTCGCAGCTCGACGCCGTCTACGGCGACAAGGAAGCCCGGACCTTCGCCACCAACCACGGCCTACAGATCCTCTACGCGCCGCGCGAGCAGCGCG
>DAORHX010000004.1:0-43162 GCA_035438245.1 Rubrivivax sp. | reverse complement strand
CCACCGCCGAAGTGGCCGCCGCCGAAGCCGCCGCCGCCGCCGAAACGGTCGTTGCCGGCTGCGCGTGCCTGCGACTCGCGGTCGGCCCACGAGTTGTCGCCGCCGGCCGCGCCCCAGCCGCCGGACGAGTGCTGCTCCCAGCCACTGCCGGTGTTGCGATAGACGTTGCCGTTGACGTCCGCGTAGTGCTTGCCGTTGACCGACGCGGTGTTCCACGTGTTGGTCTTGCCGGTGTAGGCGTTGGTGGTCGAGCCGCCGCCGGCGTGCGCGTAGCCCTCGGGTCCGGCGGTGGTCGCGCCGCTGCGGTCGTAGCTGCTGCCGCCGGCGCCGGTGACGGACGCGCTGTTGGCGGTGGAGCGCTGGCCGGTGTAGGTGTTGACGTTGCCCGCGCGTGCGACGTTGGCCGAGCCGCCGGCTGCGCCCTCGGCGGTGCGGTCGTAGCCGCGCGTCGCATTGCCGGTCCAGGCGTTGTACTGCCTGCCGCCCGAGTAGGTGCCGGTGGTGCCGGTGCGCGCGTTGCTGTAGGTGCCGGAGGCGGTGGTGCCGGCGACGCCGCCGCCGGCGTACCAGCTGCGAGTGCCCGAGTAGGCGGTGTTGCCCCAATGGCCGTAGACATTGGCGCTGGCGCTGGCGCAGCAGCCGTAGCCGCCCCAGTAGTAGGGGTGGTAGTAGGCACCCCAGTACGGCGTCATCCACGCCGCCGAGGCCAGGCCGACGGCAAAGCCGTAGGTGAAGCCGACGTAGGGGTTGTAGACCGGCGCCGCGGCGACGCTGTAGGTGTAGGGCGGGGCGTACCAGACGCTGCCGATCCACGGTGTGTAGGTGTAGCCGGTGCCGTAGACGACGGTGCCGTAGGGGCTGACCACGGTGCCCATGTAGCCCGGCGTGTAGCCGACGTAGACGACGCTGGGCGTGGCCTCGTAGATGTGCACGTAGGTCACGTAGTGCAGCGGCGAGCTTGCCGGGATGGTGTAGATCACCGGCGGCACCGACGTGGCGATGCGCCACGGGCCGGTGAGCTCGGTGGCGGTGAACCACACGCCGGCGGTGACCGCGTAGTAGGCGTTGGCGCCGACGCGGATCACCGGCACCGACGAGTTGGCGACGTAGCTCAGGCTGGTGCCGACCACCTCCGAATACTGCGGCGGGCCGTCGAAGCTGGGGGTGAAGCTGGGCCCATTCTTCAACGGCACGGTGGCCGTCTGCGGGATCGAGTTCGAGATCAGCGCCTCCTGCGCCTGCGGCGTGCCGGCCACCGTCGGCAGCACCGCGCCGGCCTGCGAGGCCGGCGGAATCTGCGCGAAGCCGGCGGGCAACGCATTCGCGGCGACGAAGCTCCACGGCCCGCCCAGGTTGGGCGCGCGGAACCAGCGGCCGGACATCAGCACGAAGTAGTCGTTGCTGGTGGTGTCGATGAACACGTCGGCGGTGGTGTTCGACGCCCACAGCAGCGGCGTGCCGGTGATCGGCACGAAGTCCGGCTGGCCGCGGAACACGATCAGCTCGGTCGGCACCTGGCTGACGACGATGGTCGGCACGACGCCATCGAGCGTGGGCTTCGGATTGGCCTTCGGCCCGCCGTCGAGCATGTCGACCTGGCCGCTCTTGGCCAGCTTGCCCGCCAGGTCGTCCATGCCCAGCGGCTGCACCGTCGAGCGCGTCCACGGGCCGTCGATCGAATCGGCGCTGAGCCAGCCGTCGTAGACATGCAGGTACAGCCGTTCACCCAGGCCGCCCTTGAGCATCAGCGCATGCGTGTTGATGAGCCGCTGGAAGCGGCTGTCGCCGGGCACCGGCTTCCACACCGGCGCGCCGTCCACCGGCACCAGGATCGCCGGGCTGTGGCTGACGACGACCTTCGGCGCATCGTTGCGCACCTGCACCGGTGCGGCCTTGATGCCGGACGCGGCGAGCGCGGCCTCGAGCCGGTCGAGCGAAATCGATGGCATCTGCTTGCCCAGGCTGGTCTGCAGCGCGGCCGCGTAGCCGGCGCCGCGGTCCGGCAACGTCGGGAAGTCGACCTTCGACAGCTGCAGGTTCTGCAGCACCACCGTGCGCGCCGCCTTGTCGACCTGCGTGCGCGCGGTGGCGAACACCACGCCGAAGGTCTCCTGCGCGGCGCCGGTGGGCTTCAGCGCCGCCGCCATGCGCATGTCGAGCTGGTTGCCGGTCCAGCTGTTGACCTGCGGCTGATACACCAGCACCGCGGCGTTGGCGATGCTGACGTCGCGCGGCCACGGGTCGGCGCTCAGGTTGGCCGGCGCCACGGCGGCCGGCGGCTGCTGGGCGAAGACTGGCGCGGCGGCGCCGAGGCCGATGCACCAGGCGGCGCACAGGACGAATGCGGTTCTGATCATGCGGACGAACTCCTCGATGCGCGGGCGATTCTAGAGATGCGGCCCCACCCGGACAGGGAAACCCCCGCCGCCGCACCTGCGATGCGAACCTAGAATCGTGCCGCCCGAACGAGGAACATCACGTATGTCAGCCCCCCGCCGCGCAGCGGTCGCAGAACCCGCCGAAGCCCCGGCCACCGGCCCGCGCGTGCTGAAGAAGTATCCGAACCGTCGGCTGTACGACACGCGCAGCAGCTCGTACATCACGCTGGCCGACGTCAAGGACATGGTGCTCAAGCTCGAGGACTTCGAGGTGCGCGACGCCAAGAGCGGCGAGGATCTGACGCGCAGCATCCTGCTGCAGATCATCCTCGAGGAAGAGTCCGGCGGCGTGCCGATGTTCAGCGCGCAGATGCTGGCGCAGATGATCCGCTTCTACGGCCATTCGATGCAGGGCATGATGGGCGCGTACCTGGAGAAGAACCTGCAGACCTTCGTCGAGCTGCAGAAGCGCTTCGCCTCCTCGGGCATGGGGCTGAACGAGGGCAAGAGCTTCACGCCCGAAGCCTGGGCGCAGTTCATGAGCGGCCAGGGCAATGCGATGCAGGGCATGGTCAGCGCCTATCTCGAGCAGTCGAAGAGCCTGTTCACGCAGATGCAGGAGCAGATGGCCAAGCAGGCCGGGTCGCTGTTTCCGGGTATGCCGGGCAGCAAGCGCCCCTGAGCAGCCGACGCGGGGGCTGTCCCGCGCCGTTGCCCCACTTCGGCATGCCGGGGCGAGATTCAGCGTTGCAGGATCGGCAGGCTGGCCATTGCGTCCTTCACGCGCAGCATGTCCCAGGGCAGGAACTCGGCGATCGCCAGCCCGACCATGTCGCAGGCGCCGCTCACGTCCTGCAACAGCCGCGCCACCTGCGCCAGCCGCATCGTGCCCTGCACGATGCCGTCGAAGGTGCCTGCCGGCTGCTCGGGCTTGTTGAACAGCAGCGGCGAGAAGTGGGCGGGATCAAGCACGTCCAGGTCGAAGTGCACGGCCAGCCGGGTGATGCCTGCGGCCTGGATCCAGTCCAGGATCGGCTGGCTGCTGTCGGCAATCGCCGCGGCCGGGGTGTGGCGCACGCCCAGCTCCTGAAGGATGCGCCCTTCGGCCGGCGTCCAGGCGCTCATGCCGGCGATCATCACGCGCGCCGGGTTCAGCTTGCGCTCGACCTCGGCCGTGAAATCGGCATCGCCGCGCCCCAGCAGCATGCCCAGCACGTGGGCGTGGGCGTGCGAGAACTCGGCGGCGCTCATCACGTCGGGGTGGGCGTCGACCCACAGCACCCCCAGCTTGCCGTCGTGGCGGCGGTTCAGGTAGGCCATCGGCGCCAGGTCGATCAGGCAGTCGCCGCCCAGCGTGACGATGCGCTCGGGCTGATGCCGCTCGATCGCTGCACGGGCGGCGCGGGCCTGCGCCAGCAGCGCCGTGCGTGCCTCGATGCCTTGTTCGATGGGCAGCGGCTGGCCGCTGGCTGCGGGAACCGCCACCGTTTCTTCCGGCCCGTCGTGCGGCGGCGCCAGCCAGCGCAGCAGTTCGGCGCCGAAACGATAGGCAGGTTCGGTGCCGCCTTGCCACTGCGGCATGTTCAGTCGGAGTGTCGTCTTGGACATCGTGTTTGCCTCGTCTGAGGATCGTATCGAAGTGCGCCTCGGGTCGAACCGTTGGGCCCGCCTAAAATGCCGGCCCCGCCCGTCTTCAGGTCGCCCTGCAAAATCCAGATGAAATCAGATAGGGGAGCCGTCGCGACGGCGGAAGGCACCCGGACTCCCAAGGTGGGCTTCGTCAGCCTCGGCTGCCCCAAGGCGCTGACCGATTCCGAGCTGATCCTGACGCAGCTGCAGGCCGAAGGCTACGCCACCAGCAAGACCTACGACGGCGCCGACCTGGTGATCGTCAACACCTGCGGCTTCATCGACGAGGCGGTCAAGGAAAGCCTGGACGCCATCGGCGAGGCACTGCACGCCAACGGCAAGGTCATCGTCACGGGCTGCCTGGGCGCCAAGGGCGGCAAGGACACGGGCGAGGGCAGCGGCAACCTGGTGCGGCAGATGCACCCCAAGGTGCTGGCGGTCACCGGCCCGCACGCCACGCAGGAGGTGATGGACGCGGTGCACCAGCACACGCCCAAGCCGCACGACCCCTTCGTCGACCTGGTGCCGGCGCAGGGCATCAAGCTGACGCCGCGCCACTATGCCTATCTGAAGATCAGCGAAGGCTGCAACCACCGCTGCAGCTTCTGCATCATCCCGTCGATGCGTGGCGACCTGGTGTCGCGGCCGATCGGCGACGTGCTGGGGGAAGCGCAGCGCCTGTTCGAGGCCGGCGTCAAGGAGCTGCTGGTCGTCAGCCAGGACACCAGCGCCTACGGCGTGGATGTCAAGTACCGCACCGGCTTCTGGGACGGCAAGCCGGTGAAGGCGCGGCTGCTCGACCTGTGCGAGCAGCTCGGCCGGCTGGCCGAAGGCTTCGGCGCCTGGGTGCGGCTGCACTACGTCTATCCGTACCCGCATGTCGACGAGGTGTTGCCGCTGATGGCTTCAGGACGGGTGCTGCCGTACCTGGACGTGCCGTTCCAGCACGCGCACCCCGAGGTGCTGAAGCGCATGAAGCGCCCCGCCAGCGGCGAGCGCAACCTCGAGCGCCTGCTGCGCTGGCGCGAGATCTGCCCGCAGATCGTGGTGCGCTCGACCTTCATCGCCGGCTTCCCCGGCGAGACCGACAGCGAGTTCGAGACCTTGCTCGACTTCGTGCGTGAGGCGCGCATCGACCGCGCCGGCTGCTTCGCCTATTCGCCGGTGGACGGCGCCGCGGCCAATGCGCTGGACGGGCAGCTGCCGGCCGAATTGCGCGAGGAACGCCGCGCGCGCTTCATGGCGGTGGCCGAGGAAGTGTCGACGCGCAAGCTCGAAGAACGCATCGGCGCGACCATGCAGGTGCTGGTCGACCACGCGCCCGCACTGGGCCGCAAGGGCGGGGTGGGGCGCAGCTACGCCGACGCGCCCGAGATCGACGGCCAGGTGCGGCTGCTGCCGCCGCAGAAGGCGTCGAAGACGCTGAAGGTGGGCGAGTTCACGCGCGCGCGCATCGTCGGCACCGAGGGTCACGACCTGATCGGCTTGCCGATCTGAACTGGAGCTTCCCGACATGTCCGACGAGCAGGCCCAGGCCACGCAGCTGATCCACCACCCGTACCAGCCGCCGGAGGGATTTCACGCGCCGCAGCCCGGCGTGCACAAGGCCTCGACCGTCTTCTTCCCGAACGTCGCCGCCTTGCAGGCGCGCAACTGGAAGGACAAGACCGGCTACACCTACGGCCTGCACGGCACGCCCACCACCTTCTTGCTGGAAGAACGCATCGCCACGCTGGAAGGCGGGCTGCAGACGCTGCTGGTGCCCAGCGGGCTGGCGGCGATCACGCTGGTGGACATGGCGCTGCTGAAGAGCGGCGACGAGCTGCTGATCCCCGACAACGCCTACGGTCCCGGCAAGGAACTGGCGCGGCAGGAGCTGGCGCACTGGGGCATCACGCACCGCTTCTACGACCCGGCCGAGCCGGCCGCGCTGGCGGCGATGATCGGGCCGCAGACCAAGCTGGTGTGGCTGGAGGCGGCGGGCTCGATCACCATGGAGTTCCCCGACCTGCGCGCGCTGGTGCGCGTGGCGCGCGACAAGGGCGTGCTCACGGTGCTGGACAACACCTGGGGCGCGGGCCTGGCCTTCGATGCCTTCGACCTCGGCGACGGCTTGGGTGTGGACATCAGCGCGCATGCACTGACCAAGTTCCCCTCCGGCGGCGGCGACGTGCTGATGGGTTCGGTGACCACGCGCGACCACGCGCTGCACCTGCGGCTGAAGGCCACGCACATGCGCATGGGCTGGGGCGTGGGCATGAACGACGTCGAGGCGGTGCTGCGCGCGCTACCGTCGCTGCCGCTGCGCTACGCCGCGCAGGATGCGGCCGGCCGCGCATTGGCGCAATGGTGGCAGCAGCAGCCGCAGGTCAGCCGCGTGCTGCACCCGGCGCTGCCTGGCTCGCCCGGCCACGCGCACTGGGCCGGGCTGTGCACGCAGGCGGCGGGGCTGTTCTCGGTGGTGTTCGATGCACGCCACGACGCGCGACAGGTGCATGCCTTCGTCGACGCATTGAAGCTGTTCAAGCTGGGCTATTCGTGGGCCGGGCCAGTGAGTCTGGCAGTGCCCTACGACTTCGCGCAGATCCGCCCCGGCTCGGCCTGGCGCGGCACGCTGGTGCGCTTCTCGCTGGGGTTGGAAGACGTGCGCGACCTGCAGGCCGACCTGGCCGCGGCGCTGAAGTCGGTGAACTGGGCAGGCTGAACCCGGCAAGCGGCAGAAGAGCCGCCCAAAGGGATAACACCAAAGCCGGACGCCCGACTTCGGTTCACCATGAGCGCCCCGCTGCGGCGCGCTTCGGGCCGCCACTCGAAGCTCCGGCATCGAGGCCGCGAACTGCGCCGCCGACTGCAGCCTTTGCCCTGACGAGGATGAGCACACCATGCCGCAATGCTTCGACTTCATCGTAGTGGGCGCCGGTTCGGCCGGCGCGGTCATCGCCGCGCGGCTGAGCGAGGATCCGACCTGCAGCGTGCTGCTGCTGGAGGCGGGCGGCCGCCCGCCGGTCGAGGAGACGATTCCCGCGGCCTGCTCTGCGCTGCAACAGAACCCGCAGACCGACTGGATGTACACCGCGGATGCCGGCAAGTGCGGCCTGGCGCTGAAGGGCGGGCGCATGATGATGCCCAGGGGCAAGATGCTCGGCGGCTCGTCGGGCATCAACTACATGGCTTACGTGCGCGGCCATCCTGGCGACTTCGATGCCTGGGCGCAAGGCGGTGCCAGCGGCTGGAGCTATCAGGAAGTGCTGCCCTACTTCAAGAAGAGCGAAGGCCTGGTGCCGAGCGGTGACATCGCGATCGATGAAGCCGCCCACGGCAGCACCGGTCCGCTCGGCGTGTCGGTGCGCTTGCCGGTGCTGCCGGGTGCGCGCGAGTTCGTCGAGGCCGCAGTGGCCGCGGGCATCCCGCGCGGCGACTACAACGGCCGCGAGCGTGGCGGCCCCGGTGGCGTGGTTTCGCTGTTCCAGACCACCACCCGCGGCGGCAAGCGCTCGAGCACCTACCACGCCTTCCTCGAAGGCGAAGCCGAGCAGCGGCCGAATCTCAGCATCGTCACCGGCGCGCAGGTCACGCGGGTGATGCTCGAGGGCGCGGCGGGTCACAAGGTGGCCACCGGTGTCGAGTACCGCATCGGCAGCGATGCGCCGCGCATCGCCCACGCCACCAAGGAGGTGGTGCTGAGCGGCGGCGCCATCGGCTCGCCGCACCTGCTGCTGCTGTCCGGCATCGGGCCTCGGGCGCAGGTCGAAGCCGCAGGCATCACCTGCCAGGTCGATGCGCCCCATGTCGGCAAGCACCTGAAGGACCACCTTCATGTCGGCCTGTTCTTCCACGCACCGGGGGTTGGTGTCTCGGTGAACGAGATCGGGGTTTCCTTCGGCCCTGATGCGCTGCGCGCCCCGGCAGGCCCGTTGCCCGCCGACCCGCAGGACGACGCGAAGCTGCCTGCCGAACTGCAGGGCCTGAAGCAGGAGGCCGAACGGCGCATCACCGAATGGGCGACGACCGGGAGCGGGCTGATCTCATCGTCGCTCTACGACGCGGCCGCGTGGTACTCCACGGGCCTGGGCGACCAGCACAGCCACGATGCGCAGATCGCCTGCTTCATGTCCGGCTACAACGACGACCTGTGGCAGCGCTGCCTGTGCGTTGATGTGAAGCAGTACTTCGACGATGCCTCCCAGCGTCTGGCCGGTACCGCGGAGAGCATCATCGTGCTGGCCAACCCGGTGCAACCGCACAGCGAAGGCGAAATCGTGCTCGGCAGCGCCAACCCTGCCGACCACCCGGTCATCCGCATGAACTACTACGCGGACCCGCACGACATGCGCGTGATGGTCGCGGTGCTGCGCCGGGCGCTGGACATCGTGGCGCACTGGCCGGCAAGCCACAAGATCGGCCCGTTGCTGGTTCCGCCGTTCCTGGCGCGCAAGCACGCTCACGTCGAGGGCGCCACGCCGAGCGACGCGCTGCTCGAGGACCTCGCGCTGCACTACTCGTTCACGGTCTACCACGTCACCTCCACGTGCCGCATCGGCGACGTCGTCGACCCCCGCCTGAAGCTGAAGGGCGTGGGCAAGCTGCGTGTCGCCGACGCGAGCGTCATGCCGAACGTGGTCAGCGGCAACACCAACGCGGCGTCGATCATGATCGGCGAGAAGGCGGCAGAGATGATCGCTGCGGACCATGGCGTGAAGCTGCGCGACTTCGTCGGCGAGCCCGCGGGCAGCCGCCGGTGAAGGGTCAGAACGGCGCCTGCCAGCGCAACGCCAGCATCGCGTTGCGCCCGGCGGCGGTCTCGAAGTAGCGGCCGTTGCCTTCGTTGACGATGACCGCGCCGGCGTAGACCTTGTCTGTCAGGTTGTCCAGCCGCGCCAGCAGCGACAGCGTACCGGGGCCCAGCGGCAGGCTGTGGCTGAAGCGCAGCCCGACCAGCGTGGCCGACGGCGAAAAGTCGGTGTTGCGGTCGTTGACCGGCATCTCGCCCTGGTAGCGCAGCTCCAGGCCGACCTCGGTGGCCGGCAGCGGCAGCCAGGCCAGGCTGGCAAAGGCGCTGCGCGCCATCGTCCCGGCTATTCTGTTGCCGGCCGGCACGGTGACGCGGTCGGACGGCTGCGTGCAGGGCACGGCCGCGCAGGTCTGGAAGCTGTCGCGGTACTTGGCATCGAGCGTGGTCAGCGCGAACTGCGTGCGCCATTGAGCCAACGGCTGCCATTGCAGTGCCAGTTCGGCGCCGCTGCGCCGCGTGCGGCCGACGTTCTGGAAACTCGAGCGTCCGCCGGCATTGGTGAGCACGCCGATCTCGTCCTCGGTGTCGGCGCGGAACAGTGCGGCTTCGAGCGCCAGCCCCAGGCTGTCTTCGCGCCACTTGGCGCCAAGCTCGAACTGCGTGCTGGTCTGCGGCTGCAGCGTGGTGTTGAAGCCGCTGCTGCCGTCGGGGCGGTAGGCCAGTTCGTTCAGCGTCGGCGATTCGAAGCCCTGTGCGGCGCTGGCGTACAGGTTCCATTGCGGCGCGGGCAGCCATTGCAGCGCCAGCACCGGCGTGGTGTAGCCGTAGTCGGTGTCGTCCGAATCGTCGCCGTTGGCCAGGTCGTGGTCGGAGCTGCGCACCGTCAGCCGGCCGCTGCGCAGCCCGGCGCTGGCCCACAGCGTGGGCGTCAGCTCGACCTCGCCCTGCAGGTAGGCGTCGGTGCTGCGCACGCGGTTGTCCTCGTCGCGGCGTAGCGCGCCGGTGACGCCGAGCACCTGGTTGGCGCCGCTGCCGATGAAGTTCTGGTAGCCGCGGCGCTGCTCCTTCTGCTGCTCGCTGGCCACGCCGGCGATCAGCCCCACGCGCTCCCAGCGCCAGCGCAGCCGCGCATCGACGCCGGCATAGTCGCGCGCGAAGCTGACCACGCCGCCGGGGTGGCGCGGGTTGGCCTGGGCGGCCGGCGGGATGGCCTGCCACTGGGTGACGTCGCGCTGGCCGGCGTAGAGCGTGAGCACGCTCTCCTGCAGCGCGCCGGCGTCATCGAAGCGGTGGCGCCAGGTGCCGCCGCCCTGCGTCTGGCCGGTGGTCTTGCGCGTGTCGAACAACAGGGCCTGCGGCGTGGTCTGGAATGGATCCTGGTCGAACTGCGCACGCGTCAGGCCCAGCGGGTCCTGCGCCGGCTGGTTGACGCTGTTGATCAGCAGCGTCACCGAGTCGCGCTCGCCGACCCAGCCGATGCGCGCATTGCCCAGCGTGCGCTGCGCGGCGCTGTGCGGGCGCACGCCGTCGGTGTTGAACTCGCTGGCCTGCACGCGCAGGTTCCAGCCGCCGTCGAACAGCGCCTCGACGCCGGCACGCGCCTGCCACAGGCCATCGCTGCCGACATCGCCGTCCAGCGCATAGGTGTTGGCCTTCGGCGCGGCGCTGACCAGCGAGATCACGCCGCCGGAGTTGGCGCCGTACAGCGCCGAGAACGGCCCGCGCAGCACCTCGATGCGCTGCGCGCCGGCGATGTCGAAGTGGGACACCTGGCCCTGGCCGTCGGGCATCGTTGCGGGGATGCCGTCGGTGTACAGGCGCAGCCCGCGGATGCCGAAGGTGGCGCGCGCGCCGAAGCCGCGCGAGCTGATCTGCAGGTCCTGCGCATAGTTGTTGCGCAGGTTGGCGACGATGCCGGGCACGCGGTTCAGCGATTCCGACAGGTTGACCATCGGGCCGGCCGAGCGCAGCTCCTCGGCGTCGACGATGCTCACCGCGTAGGGCGTCTCGAAGGCACGGCGCTCGACGCCGCTGCCGCTGATGACGACCGGCTCGGCATGGCTGGGCGCCGGCTGGGCCATCACCGCGCCGGCCGAAGCGGCCAGCGCGAGCGGCACCGCGGCGCGGCGCACGTTCAGGCTTTCGACGACACCTTGTGGCGCATCAGCCGGCCCTTCTCGCGTTCCCAGTCGCGCTTCTTTTCGGTGTCGCGTTTGTCGTGTTCGGCCTTGCCCTTGGCCAGCGCGATCTCGACCTTCACCCGGCCGCCCTTGTAGTGCAGGTCCAGCGGCACCAGCGTGAAGCCCTTCTGCTCGACCTTGCCGACCAGGCGCTTGATCTCGTCCTTGTGCATCAGCAGCTTCTTCGTGCGGTCGGCTTCGGGGTGCACGTGCGTCGAAGCGCTGCGCAGCGCATTGATGCGGCAGCCGATCATGTACAGCTCGCCGTCGCGGATGACCACGTAGCCGTCGGTCAGCTGCACCTGGCCGGCGCGGATGGCCTTGATCTCCCAGCCCTGCAGCACGATGCCGGCCTCGTACCGCTCCTCGATGTGGTATTCGAAACGGGCGCGGCGGTTCTCGGCGATGGCGGGCATGGCGGTGGAGCGGGCCGGCCTTGCCGGTGGCAACGAAAGGGGACTCTCTAGAATCGGCGCATTGTATGAAGCACGTGAACAAGTCGGTGCTGCTGTGGTACTCGCCACAGGAGATGTACCAGCTGGTGACGGCGATCGAGGACTATCCGCGCTTCCTGCCCTGGTGCGACCGCGCCGAGGTGGTCGAGCGTCACGAGGACGGCGTCACCGCGCGCATCGGCCTGGCCTATGCCGGCGTGCGCCACACCTTCACCACGCGCAACGAGCACGTGCCCGGCGCGGCGGTGGTCGTCAAGCTGGTCGACGGCCCGTTCTCGCTGCTCGACGGCACCTGGGCCTTCAAGCCGTTGGGCCGGCCGGACCAGCCGACACCGGCCTGCAAGATCGACTTCGATCTGCGCTATGCCTTTGCCAGCCGGCCGCTGGAAACGGTGCTGAGCCCGGTCTTCGACCGCGTCGCCAACACCTTCGTCGACGCCTTCGTCACGCGTGCCGAGTCGGTGTATGGCGCGCGCTGAAGCGACGCTGCAGGTCGAGGTGGTGTACTGCGTGGCGCCCGGGCAGACCGATCGTGTCGTGCTGCGGCTGCCCGAAGGCGCCTGCCTGCAGGATGCCGTGGAGGCCAGCGGCGTTTGCGCCCGCCATGCGCTGGACTTGCCGACGCTGAAGGTCGGCATCTGGGGCCGCGTGCAGCCGCCGCAGACGCCGTTGCGCGACCGCGACCGCGTCGAGCTGTACCGGCCTTTGCGTGTCGACCCGAAGGAAGCGCGGCGCCTGCGCTACAAGCGGGCCCGGCAGCAGGCCGCGGGGTGATGCCGCCGCCCGGCGGCGGCGTCACTTGCAGTCGCTGGCGACGATGCTGCGCGCGCGCTGCGTCTCGCGGGCGCGCGCGTCGTCGTCGAGGTATTCGCGCTCGCCGTCGGCCTTGATGCGGGCGATGCGCTGGCCGCTGTCCAGCGTGGCGAGTTGCTCGCGCGCGCGCTGGCAGTTTTCCTTGCGCGCCGCCGCGGCCTTCTGCTTGTCGGCTTCGGTGCGCGCCGCCTGCTCCTGCTCGGCGCGCTTGCGGCGCTCCTCGAGTTCGGGGTCGACCGGCGCCCTGGCGGGTGCAGACGCCGGTGCGGCGGCGGAGGCGGGCGCCGCCGCGGCGGGCCTGCGCACCGCGACCTCCGGGCGCTGCAGCACGTCCTTGTCCGCAACGTCGCGCGGCGGCGGGATGTCGCTGACGTGGATCTGTCCGCGGCTGTCGCGCCACTTCCACTGCGCGTCGGCCGACGTGGGCAGCGACAACCAGGCCAGTGCCAGCAGGCCCAGAGCGGCCAGCCGCCGGTGCGGCATCGAGCGGGAAAGCATGCGCAAGTGTAGTGTCAGCGTCGGCCGCGACGGGTGTGCAAAGCGTCACGTCACGGGGCCGGCCGTGAGCGGCTCCGTATAATTTGCTTTTGCACCGGAGCCCTGCCCATGCGCCTGCTCGGCAAAGCGCTCACCTTCGACGATGTGTTGTTGGTGCCCGCCTATTCCAAGGTGTTGCCACGCGATACCAGCCTGGCCACGCGACTGTCCCGCAACATCACGCTGAACCTGCCGCTGGTGTCCGCCGCGATGGACACCGTCACCGAGGCGCGCCTGGCGATCGCCATCGCCCAGGAAGGCGGCATCGGCATCGTGCACAAGAACATGCCGCCCGCCGCGCAGGCCGCCGAGGTGGCGCGCGTGAAGCGCTATGAATCGGGCGTGCTGCGCGACCCGATCACGATCACGCCCGAAGTCACGGTGCGCGAGGTGCTGGCGTTGTCGAAACAGCACGGCATCTCGGGCTTCCCGGTGCTGCGCGGGCAGACCGTTGTCGGCATCGTCACCGGGCGCGACCTGCGCTTCGAGACGCGCATGGACGCACCGGTGCGCGAGATCATGACGCCGCGCGAGCGGCTGATCACGGTCGGCGAGCACGCCAGCATCGACGACGGCAAGGCGCTGATGCACAAGCACAAGCTGGAGCGCGTGCTGGTCGTCAACGACGCCTTCGAATTGCGCGGCCTGATGACGGTGAAGGACATCACCAAGCAGACCAACTTCCCGAATGCGGCGCGCGACTCGCTGGGCAAGCTGCGCGTCGGCGCCGCGGTCGGCGTGGGCGAGGGCACCGAAGAGCGGGTCGAGGCGCTGGTCAGGGCCGGTGTCGACGCCATCGTCGTCGACACCGCGCACGGCCACAGCGAAGGCGTGATCGAGCGCGTGCGCTGGGTCAAGCGCCACTACCCGCAGGTCGACGTGATCGGCGGCAACATCGCCACCGGCGCCGCGGCGCTGGCGCTGGTCGAGGCCGGCGCCGATGCGGTCAAGGTGGGCATCGGGCCCGGTTCGATCTGCACCACGCGCATCGTCACCGGCGTCGGCGTGCCGCAGATCATGGCCATCGAGTCGGTGGCCAAGGCCATCCACGGCAGCGGCGTGCCGTTGATCGCCGACGGCGGCATCCGCTACTCCGGCGACCTGGCCAAGGCCATCGCCGCCGGCGCGCACAGCGCAATGATGGGCAGCGCCTTCGCCGGCACCGAGGAAGCGCCGGGCGAGGTGGTGCTGTACCAGGGCCGCAGCTACAAGAGCTACCGCGGCATGGGTTCGCTGGGCGCGATGCAGCAGGGATCGGCCGACCGCTACTTCCAGGAAGGCGCCGACGACGGCAGCGTCGGCTCGGCCAAGCTGGTGCCCGAAGGCATCGAAGGCCAGGTGCCGTACAAGGGCTCGCTGGTGGCCATCGTCTTCCAGATGGCCGGCGGCCTGCGCGCATCGATGCACTACTGCGGCTGTGCGTCGATCCAGGACATGCACGAGCGCGCCGAGTTCGTCGAGATCTCGTCCGCGGGCATGCGCGAAAGCCACGTGCACGACGTGCAGATCACCAAGGAAGCGCCGAACTACCGCACCGAGTAGCCCGGCCCCTGTCGCGGCGCCACAGCACCCCATGCACGACAAGATCCTGATCCTCGACTTCGGCTCGCAGGTGACGCAGCTGATCGCGCGCCGCGTACGCGAGGCGCATGTCTATTGCGAGATCCACCCGAACGATGTCGGTGAGGCCTTCATCCGCGAGTTTGCGCCGAAGGGCATCATCCTCTCGGGCAGCCATGCCAGCACCTACGAAGACCATCAGCTGCGTGCACCCCAGGCGGTGTGGGACATCGGCGTGCCGGTGCTGGGCATCTGCTACGGCATGCAGACCATGGCCGTGCAGCTGGGCGGCCAGGTGGCGTGGAGCGACCGGCGCGAGTTCGGCTTCGCGCAGGTGCGTGCGCGCGGCCACACCAGGCTGCTGAACGACATCCAGGACACCGTCAGCGAGCACGGGCACGGCCTGCTGGACGTGTGGATGAGCCACGGCGACAAGGTCACCGAACTGCCGCCGGGCTTCAAGCTGATGGCCAGCACCGACAGCTGCCCGATTGCCGGCATGGCCGACGAGGCGCGCGGCTACTACGCGCTGCAGTTCCACCCGGAGGTCACGCACACCAAGCAGGGCCGCGCGATCCTCGATCGCTTCGTGCTCGGCGTGTGCGGGGCGAAGGGCGACTGGATCATGAAGGACCACATCGCCGAGGCGGTGGCGTCGATCCGTGCGCAGGTCGGCAACGAGCAGGTGATCCTGGGGTTGTCGGGCGGTGTCGATTCGAGCGTGGCCGCGGCGTTGATCCACCGCGCCATCGGCGAGCAGCTGACCTGCGTCTTCGTCGACCACGGCCTGCTGCGCCTGAACGAGGCGCAGATGGTGATGGAGATGTTCGCGGGCCGGCTGCACGCGAAGGTGGTGCATGTCGATGCGGGCGAGCAATTCCTCGGCCACCTGAAAGGCGTGGCCGACCCGGAACGGAAGCGCAAGATCATCGGCCGCGAGTTCGTCGAGGTGTTCCAGGCCGAAGCCAGGAAGATCGAGGGCGCCAAGTGGCTGGCGCAGGGCACGATCTACCCGGACGTGATCGAGTCCGGCGGCGCCAAGACCAAGAAGGCGACCACCATCAAGAGCCACCACAACGTCGGCGGCCTGCCCGAGACGCTGGGCTTGAAGCTGCTGGAGCCGTTGCGCGACCTGTTCAAGGACGAGGTGCGCGAACTCGGTGTCGCGCTCGGCCTGCCGCACGAGATGGTCTACCGCCATCCGTTCCCGGGCCCGGGGCTGGGCGTGCGCATCCTGGGCGAAGTCAAGCGCGAGTACGCCGACCTGCTGCGCCGCGCCGACGCCATCTTCATCGACGAGTTGCGCGAGGCCGGCTGGTACGACAAGACCAGCCAAGCCTTCGCGGTATTCCTGCCCGTGAAGAGCGTCGGCGTGATGGGCGACGGCCGCACCTACGACCACGTGGTGGCGCTGCGCGCGGTGCAGACCAGCGACTTCATGACCGCCGACTGGGCCGAGCTGCCGTACGCGCTGCTGAAGAAGGTGTCCAGCCGCATCATCAACGAGGTGCGCGGCATCAACCGCGTGACCTACGACATCAGCAGCAAGCCGCCGGCGACGATCGAGTGGGAATAGTCCAAGATCGTCCCACGGTGTCTCCGGTCATCCCAGAGCAATCCGATTTCGCTGTGGGGACAAAGACTTAGCGTCCAGGGTCGTCCCACCCGATCCAGCGCCGTCCCAGGCGTCCTGACGGTTGATTTGACGGTATCCGAGCACCTACGCTGGCAGGCGTGCGTCGATACCGTCAGCCCCCATGACGGTATCGCGATCCTGCGACATGCAACGGATCGGAGATCTCATGGACACCTCGGTGGATCAGGCCCGCAGCGGGCCGGCCGGCGCGAAGGCGCGGCAAGGTTTGACGGATGCCAAGCTGCGTGACATGCCGCCGCGCGAGCGGGCCTACAAGGTCAGCGACGGCGGCAACGGCCTCTACGTCGTCATCTCGCCCAGCGGCAGCCGGTCCTTCCGCTACGACTACCGGTTCGGTGGCCGGCGCGAGACCCTGACCATTGGTCGCCACGAGCCTGTGGCGCGCCAGGCCCAGCGCTCCCACCTGGCGTACGGCATGGATGTCACGCTGGAGGAAGCGCGGCTGCTGCTGGCGCGGGCGCGCGTCGATGTCAGTTCAGGTCGTTCGCCTGCGCGGGCCAAGGTCGAGCAGCGCAGCGAGGTCGCCGAAGCCATGAGCTTCGGGCGTTGGGCGACGCGGTACTTCGAGTTCAAGTCCGACGCCAAAAGCGGCGCCGAGCGGCTGGCCGACAGTACGCTGTCGCTGCGTCGATCGATTTACAACCGCATCCTGGCGGCCCCGTTCGCGAAGCTGAATCTCGACGAGATCAAGCCGGTAGCTCTGGGTGAGCTTCTCGACCGCGTGAAGAGCGAACGAGGGCCTGGACCGGCCGTGCACGCCAGGGAACTGGTCTTGCAGGTCTACCGGTTCGCCGCTGGGAAGGGCGTTGAGGTGGACAACCCGGCGGAGGCGCTCGCCCGCAAGGCCTACGCGACCTTCGTCCCCCGCGAACGCAACCTCAGCCGCCACGAGATCAAGGCCTTGCTCGATGGGCTTGAGCAGACCGGTACCGCGCCGACGTTGCGGCTGGCTGTCCGGTTCATGCTCCTCACCGGCGTCCGCAAGGGCGAGTTTATCGGCGCGACCTGGTCAGAGGTGGACTGGGAGCGGGCCCAGTGGTCGATACCGGCCGAGCGGATGAAGGCAGGCAAGCCGCACACGGTCTACCTCGCGGAGCAGGCGCTCGATATCCTGACGACGCTCAGAACCTGCTTCCCGTCGAGCAAGTACATCCACCCGAGCCGCTATGACTCGGCCGAGCCGCTGAGCCAAGCCACGCTGAACCGCACCATCGCCGCGGCGGTGGACCGAATCAACCTGGATCGAACGCCAGACCAAGAGCCGTTCCTGCCGGTCTCCGTCCACGATCTGCGCCGAACGTTCTCGTCACGACTCCACGATGCACTCTTTCCAGAGGCCCTGATCGAAGCCTGCCTCGCCCACCAGAAGAAGGACCAGGTGGCTGCCGCCTACAACCACGCGCGCCTCGCAGGCCCGCGGCGGGCTCTCATGCAAGCCTGGGCGGACATGCTTGGCTACTGGATGCGCGGCGAGACGGCGCGCCAGGCGATTGTCCGGGGCAAGATGAGGATCGACGAAGCTGCGCATGACACGGAAGGCATGAGCCTCTAGGCCAGGTCGAAGGACAGACTGACCAATTCAGGCTGGGTCGGCCATTCGTTCCGCCGCCCTGCGGGGAGGCGCGCGACGCGGCGCCCAACATTGCAGCCTGAGACGCGCCGGCCGCCACAAACACATTGCGCCAGGCTGCAACCCGAAACAGTGGCCGGGGCGACGTCGCCTGACCCGTCAGCGTTGCGCCATGCAGCACCCAAGAAGGCCGCAAAGCCTAAGTGCGCCCGTGACCAGTCCGAAGGGTGAACAAGCCTGAGCAATAGGCGCCCCAGGAGCTAGCTGCACGTCTGCAGCCTTACGCTGCCGGTATGCTTTGTGAATGTCTGCTGACCGAATCGTCTACTGCCTCGAACGCGTCTCTGACTACAGGGACTTTGAGCGCCTCTGTTCGGCCCTCCTGGCCGGAACCGACTATCCGGGCATCGATCCGCTGGGCGGGACGGGCGACGAAGGCCGCGACGCCATCATTCGAACGGACGCATCCGGCCGACGTATCGTCTTCGCGTACACCGTCCGCGGGGACTGGCTGACCAAGCTCAAGAGCGACTGCAATCGCGTCCAAGAGCGCACTCACAACCCCAGCATCTTCGTCTTCGCCTGCACTGAGGCTTTGACCGCCGCCGACAAGGACAAGGCACACGACCTACTCACCAAGAATTACGGCTGGACCCTCGACCTCTACGACCTGGAACGGCTGCGCGTGCAGCTGGTCGGACCCCAGCGACACCTCGTCGCGCAGCATCCGAGCATCTTCACGCCTCCGTTCTTTCCTCAGTCTGGCGGCCAGTCCTTGGCGGAGAGCAGGGACACTCTCCTCATTGACCACGTCGATGCCGACCATGCGTTGGCAACTTGGCTGTCACGCCGCCTGACTTTGGCGGGCTACCGCACGTGGTGCCGCGGCACGGCACCGATGGCCGGCGAGAGCCCCGACGACAGCGTCCGTAAGCTCATCGAATTTCGGGGATGCCAGTTCCTGCCCGTGCTTTCGGAGGCAAGCCTGTCCGACGCGCTGTTCCTTGAACGCTGTGGCCTGGCTGCTGCGAAGGAAGCGTTCGTGTTGCCCTGTAGCTGCGCACCGGTGCAGGAGTCGCGTCTTCCGTCCCGGATGCGGTCCGTGGCCGCAGCGAATTTTGCTAGTTCTTGGAACGAGGGCCTTACCCAGTTGCTGGCCAGGCTCGCAACGCTAGGTATCCGGCCGAGCCTGCAAGGTGACCTCGGGAAGCAGATTGCTTTGCGTGACTACCTGCCAAGCCAGGTCACTATCGCTAAGCCTGAGCCGGTCTTCGCCAACATGTTTGCATTGCACCTACCGGCAGCGATGCTCATTCACGACCTGTCGCGTGCTCTCACGGACGATGAGAGGGATGGGCTGCGCGCCCGGTGGGCGTTCGCTGAGCTGAGCCCGGACCGCCTTGTTTCGTTCAGTCCGCGCCCGCCTGGAGGCCTCCCTGTACGGAGCCACAACCAGCACATCGAGTTTTCGTGGGCAGATATCCCCCTGCGTGACGGCCGCCGGACAGCAGACCTGGTAAAGGAGCTCGCTTCCCGCAGTCTCGAGCTGGTCTGCCTGCAGAAAGGGCTGAAGTACTGTCCTGACCGCAAGGTCTTCTACTTCCCCGCGCGTGACGACGGCGAGTGGAGCCAGCCGTTCCGTCACGTCGATGGGCGAGCGACGCGAGTGCAGCTGACGGGCGAGCGCACCCGGACACGAGGCGATGACGTGCAGACCTCTCTGTACCAGCTGGCACCGAAGCTGCGCCCGCAGCGCGAATTCGACGGTACGTGGAACATGGTGCTCAACATCTACATCCGCGTGACCGACGCCAACGGCAAGCCCTACGAGCTCAAGGAAATTGCTCGGCGCCGCAAGGCCGTCACCAAGGCTTGGTGGAACAACCATTTCCTTGCGCGCATGTTGGGTGTCATACAAGCTCTGGAGACCAGCGAAGGACGCATCGAAGTGGGGGAGGGCAAGCGCGCTGTAGTGGTGGAGACCGCTCCGCTGAGCTGGCTGTGCCCGGTGGGCCTCGACGTGGCGGCTCTGTCCGGCCAAGCAGACCTTGGCGAGGAGCTCGCTGCATACCGAACCCGCGACGACGAAGAGGCCGACGATGCCGACGTAACGCCGGCCAACGCCGAAGGCTCTGCCGAATGACCAACACCTTCCACTTTCTCGGTGAACCGCTGCTCGAATTCGGTCACGGCCAGACGGCAGAGGACCCTCATGACGGCCTGGCGCTGTTTGGGCCCGCGGAGCCTTGCAGCCAGTTGCCCAGCAATATCGTCATCGGCACGGAGCGAGGCGTCGAAGCGTGGAAGCAGTGGTGTGCGGCGCTGAACGCGCCGGCGGCGTGTGTTGACCCCAGCCGTCATCGAGCCTGGCCACCGTTCCCCGGCTTCGATGTCGCGTTTGGAGCCAAGTGGCCTTTGCCAGTTCGGAGCTACGTGGTGGAGGCCGGCAAGTTGTCGGAGGCATCGCGCAAGACCGACAAGTACGACCGCGCCTTCGAGGTGGCCAACCTGTACATGGAACAGGTCGAGCGTCTCGGAAAGCTCGATGCGCGTCCGGCACTTGCCATCTGCATCGTTCCGGACGAGGTGTTCGACAACTGCCGGCCCAATTCGACAGTTTCCCGCGCCAATCGCAGTGACACGGGCCGAAGCAGGGACGAAGTGGCCTTCCTCAAGCAGACGATTGCCAATCGCGACCAGGGGCAGGGCGGACTCTTCGACGGGGAGGACCCGGCCTTCGCGTCGTTGCTGGAAGGCATGGACGCCTTCGAGGAGGCGCGAGGCTACTCCCCCGATTTCAGGCGACAGCTCAAGGGCCGGATGATGGGGCACGAGCTGCCTGTCCAAATCATCAAGGAATCGACGCTACTCATCACCGCGCAGGTTCGCAACGGCGAGAAGGGCACCAATCCGTTGTCCGACCGACTGTGGAACTTCGGCACCGCCATCTTCTACAAGTGCGGCGCGAAGCCGTGGAAGACGCCGTGGGCTCGCGAGGGGGTGTGCTACGTCGGCCTTGCATACAAGCTGTCCGAGGACCACCGCACCGCGTGCTGCGCAGCACAGATGTTCCTCGACAGCGGTGACGGCATCGTCTTCGTAGGAGAGTTCGGCCCTTGGTACTCGGCGAAAGAGGGCGAATTCCATCTGCCGCCAGACAAGGCCGAGGCCTTGCTCCGCGGAACCATCGCCACGTACAAGGAACAGGACGGCCGGCCGCTGAAGGAGATCTTCCTGCACGCGCACTCTGGCATCAGCGCGGAGGAGTACCGAGGGTTTCAGAAGGCCCTACCCGAGGGCGTCAAGCTAGTAGCCATCCGTGTGCGCCAGGATAGGGGCGGGATGCGGCTCTATCGCCATGATGAGCACACGGATCCGTCGCAGCGTGGCAAGCATCCGGTTCAGCGAGGGGTCTTCTGGCAGCGAAGTGCTCGGCATGGGCTCCTGTTCACTAACGGGTTCAAGCCGCGCATCGCGACGTACGACGGCTTCGAGGTGCCTGTCCCGCTGTCAATCTCCATCCAGCATGGCGTCGGCGACATCGTGCTGGTGGCCAAGGACATCCTGGGGCTGACCAAACTCAACTACAACTCGTGCCAGCTGGGCGAGGGTCGGCCCATCACCATCAAGTACTCGGACCGCGTGGGCGAGATCCTGCTTGCCAACCCGGGCCTTACCTCTGACAAGTGGCGACACAACTTCAAGTACTACGCCTGACCAGCGGTGCCAGCGTCGGAGAGAACACAATTCAAGCGATGGCACCACTTCGTGGCGAAGGCCCATGCGCACAAGGCCGTGTATGCCAGCAAGCGTGGGCGAGATGACTGGTCTTCGGCAAGCGCACCGTTAAGCCACAGTGGCAGTCACAAGAACCGGAGAGCCGCACGATGTGGGAGAAGCAGAGCACGCTTGACGATGCGAAGAAGTTGGTTGCTGGCCCCGCTGGTGTGGAATTCGAGAAGTACCCGCTCAAGTTCGCCATACCGGCCTACTTCGGCGTCCGGCCAAAGTCTGGTCATCCGGCAACGGTGAACAGCGGTACGGCCTCGCTTGTCCGGATTGGCGGGCAGCCATTGGCGCTGACGTGTTCGCACGTGTTGGAGGCATACCGCAAGCGATTGGCCGAGGGCGACTGCATCTTTCAAGTCGGCAACTGCGAACTCGACCCGCTGGCACAGCTGAAGGTCGAGGACACAAAACTCGACTACGCCCTAATTGCGGTGACTGAAAAGCAGGTCAAAGAAGTCGCCAAGCCCGGAGGGCCGTTCGATGGCACATTCTTCTGCGAGCCACCGCAGTGGCCACCCGGCAATGTTAAGGAGGGTGACTTCGTTGCTTTCGGTGGCTTCCCCGGCGAGTTACGCCGAGCCACGTCCTTCGATGGTCTTTCGTTCGGAAGCTTCAGCAGCGGCGCCTCTCGGGTGGCGTCGGTCAACGATGACTACCTTGTGTCCCAATTCGAACGCGAGTTCTGGGTGAAACACGGGCATGAGGCGGAACCGCAGACCATCGGCGGCATGAGCGGCGGGCCGGTGTTCGCCATCCGTCACAGTGCGGAGACTGGCATCATGACCTACGAGTTCATCGGTCACATCTACGAGTTCTCGAAAGACTTCGAGCTGCTGTACGTCCGACTGGCCCGAGCCCTCGCACTTTGAGCCAGGAGAACCAGAAGCATGCCGATGCTCGCGTTCCTGCCTTGGCTGGACATCAAGGCGCCTATCGTCCAGGGACCGTTTCACCTGTTCCGGCAGGGCGTTGGGGACTCCCCGCCACGAGACGTCGGCTCCTCGCTATCCGACGAGACCATCGGCAAGGTGCTTTCGCAATACCGGGAGTCGGCCAACTTCCCACTGCGCGTGCTCACGGTGTTGCAGTATGAAGGGCGGCCACTCGGTGCGGATTTCGATGAGGCTGACAGGGCGGCCATCTTTCGGTTCGGGCAGCACCTCGCGGTCAGTGGCTTGAGCGACCGCCGCTTTATCGGCGGCTTCCTTGATGGGTACACCGCGTCGGGTCACTACCAGGTGGTCATCCAGACCTTTACCGAGCCCTACGCCGGAAGCGTTAGCCTGACCCACCGCCGCAAGGACGGCCACTCGAGCGTGATGCTGGGCCAAAGTGACGTGCACTTCGTTCGTCCGGCGCATCTAGTAGGCCAAGGCGAACCAAACATCAACCTCCGTTTGCTGGCGGCCCTGCAGTCTATCCAGACGCTACCGGAGGTCATCCACGAGCATATCGATGCGTCGGTCACCCAGTACCTGCTCGCTAACAGCGACTCGCCGGACGTCCCGCTCGAGGCCGAGATCATCGCAACCTACGCCGCGCTCGAACGAGTGAGCGACTCCGACCAGACGCTCAAGGACATTCGCAAGAGGCTGCCCGCCCTCCTAACAATTGTGGACGGATCGCCATGGACACGGCGCCTCCGCGACGAGCTTGGCTTGCCGTCAGACGGTGGGATGCCAGTGCTTCGCGCCTGGCTCCAGCAAATCTACGCACTTCGCGGCAACGTGGCGCACGGCAAGCCCGCACACTGGGCACCACAGCAGTGGCAGCAGCACGAACACCTGGTCGCCGGCGCGTTCATCTACCCGCTGGCCCTGAAGTGCCTCTTGGCACAGCACAAGCTGTATGCGCTGAATGAGGAAGACGTGGCATGGACACTTGGATTCGAAGCGCTGCTGACAGACCGTCCGTTCTTCGAGGTGCCTTCGCAGTCGCATATCGTGGAACAACCACCGGGCGAGGACGGCGCCGAATCGGTACCTGACGCGGCCCGGGCCCACCTGACGCGCTGGCAGCTACGGTTTGACGAAATCAACAATGCACTATTTGGTACGGCGCTATCTCGGACCATCAGCGAAGTCCTCGACAAGGGGTGAAGCAGCGATCAGGTGAACGACCGAAACTTCACCAAGAACGTGAGTACCGCCCCCGTGCCTCACAGACCGCCGCTGCATCACCGCCAGTTCTCGGTCGGCGAGGTCTGCCGTATTTTGAATGGGGGGGTGGGCTTGCCGTGTCGACCCACGCTACCACGCCGTTCTCGCCGTCAAGGTCTGCGCGCCCGCGGGGCGAGCGCTTGCGGCCTGCGGCCGTCTTCGAACCCTGACGGCTGCGCTGCGCCGTGGTGCTCCGGTCTCGGGCAATCCCGCCCGACACAGACCGGAGTTCGCCATGTCGTCTTCTTCCACTTCTTCCGCTGTCGATGCGCTGCTGGTGCGCGATGTCGATGGCCAGTACCGTCCTGCGCGTACCGAGGAGGTGCTGTCGCAGGCGCGGCGCGTGCTGTCGCAGCGGGTGCGGCGCGGTGCCACGATGTCATCGCCGCAGGCGGTGAAGGACTACCTGCGCCTGGAGATCGGTGTGCTGGAGCACGAGGTGTTCTGCGTGCTGTTCGTCGATGCGCAGCACCGGATCATCGAGCTGAAGCAGATGTTCCGCGGCACGGTGACGCAGACCTCGGTGTACCCGCGCGAGGTGGTCAAGGAGGCGCTGGGCTGCAATGCGGCGGCGGTCATCCTGGCGCACAACCATCCATCGGGCTCCGTGGAGCCGAGCCGGGCCGATGAGTTCCTGACGCAAACGCTGAAGACGGCGCTGGCGCTGGTCGACGTGCGGGTGCTCGATCACCTGGTGGTGGCCGGCGCCGAGGTCCGTTCGTTCGCCGAGTCGGGCTTGATGTGATTCCAGGGCAAGGCGACTTGCTGTGCCTTGCCTTATTCCCGCCGAAGGGTGCGCGCTCCGGTGTCAAGACCGCCGATTCGGTACGCCGCACGGCTGACGCCTTGGCGTGACGCGAGGGGAGGGAGTGGTGGAGCGGCTAGGATCTGGCATGGCCCGAACTCCAGTGCTGCCGCTGCCCGACTACCAGCGCATCTATCAGGTTGCCTACAGCGTCCTGGAGTCCTCCGGCATCGCGATGACCCACCGGGCTTGCATCTTCTTTGCCTCCGCCGGAACGATGATCCTGCGGAAGCACTACGGGCTCGCTGCGACGATCAGTGCCGGCTGTCTTGCCTTGATGGTCGACGAGCAGCGGGCCAACGTGGTGGTGTACGGGCGGGACGAAGAGGGCGAGTTCGTCAATGATCACAAGGCGTTCCATGCGTGGGTGGAGTGCGATGGCTGGCTCATCGACTTCATGGCGCCCATCATGGGTGTCGCGATGCGCGAGGATGGGCGTGACTGGCACGTCCCGCGCCGCATGCTGCAGAAGCGCCTCGCCGATCGGCGTGCCACGCTTGGCGCGATCCAGCACGAGGGCGACTTCTTCCTGCGGCACGACAGTGCCCTGGCGGCCGGACTGCTCGACAGCCAATCGGTCCAGTTTGGCGACTTACTCAATGTCTGCCTGACCTGGTACCGCCGACCGCCCAGACCGCTGAAGGACCTCGCCATGGCCGATAGCCACGGCCCGACGCGGAAGCTCGTGCTCCGCGCGCCTTCGGTCGAGGGCGTCTGGTAAGGCGTGCCGCGGGCACACAAAGGGCGCTGCACGCGATTCCACGACGTTGACGGCCAGCGGCGGTGGCGTCTTGTCGACCCAACGAAGCGCGGACCTCTCAGCGCACGCGCAGCATGTGGTCGGTCTCGCCCTTCTTGATCTCGACGACGGCGTCCATGGCCTTGACCATGTCCGCGAAGTTGGCGTGGCCGTGGTCCTTGGGATCGAAGGTGGGGTCGAGGCGCTTGATCATGTGCCACACCGATCCCTTGTTGACCCAGGCTTCGCCCTTGGTCTCGGCCAGCAGGCGCACGGCGCGCTTGAGCATCTCGGCGGCCGGGTCGGCCGGTGGCGGAGGAGGGGTGTCCTTGGCTTCGCTGGGCTTGGGCGCCTCTTCGGTGCTGGGTGCTTCGACCAGGCTGTCGTAGTAGCGGAACTCGTGGCAGCTCTTGGCCCAGTGCTTGTTGGTGTTCCGGCGGTTGCCGATGCCGATCAGGGTGCGGCCTGCGGCCTTGATCTTCTGGGCGACTGGCATGAAATCGCTGTCGCCGCCGACGATGATGACGGTGCCGATGTGGGCGAAGCGGCTGATGTCTTCGGTCGCGTCGAGGCAGAGCTTGATGTCGGCGCCGTTCTTGGCGGAGGCGCCTGGCGGGAAGAGCTGGATCAGCTCGACGGCGCTCTGCAGGAGTGCGTCCCTGTACCGGCCGAAGTACTGCCAGTTGCCGTAGGCGCGGTTGATGGCGACGGGGCCGAAGGAGGCGCCAAGTTCGACCAGGGCCTGGACGTCGATGAGGGGTTCCTGGACCTTGAAGCGGTTGTCCTGCTTGGCGTAGGCGCCTTCACCGTACTTGGCCTCCATGAGACCGGCGTGCAGGTTCTCGAAGTCCCAGTAGAGGGCGACGGATCGACTGTCGTCGTTGTCGTTCGGGTTCATGGTGTCCTCCCTCCCGGTCTTGTTGGAGTCATCCTAAAGCCTCCGGGCAAGGTGAGGTCGTCGTGCGACGAGGACTCAGGCAGGGTGGCAGGTCGGTCAGTCGGTGCTGTTGCAGCGGCATTAGCGTCCAGGTCCCGTTGGGCCTGGGCGTCGCCCCGCTGCGCGGGGCCGCTGTGTCGCGCTTCGCGTCGAGCCACTGGGGTACCGGTGTCTCGCCCCTGACGGGCTTCCGTCGCTGACGCAACACGGTCAGGCCGGCGAAGCCGGCAGTCACCACGCGGCGGCCCGTTCCCCTGCCCGGGGATCGCGGGCTTCTTCGTCCGTCATGCTGTGCATGACCGACGCCCGCTTGGCGATCGGGCCCCGCTCGCAGGTCGCTGCGCTGCGCTCCGCTCGGTGCTCGCGCGTCCCGAACGCCACCCCGGTCACCCGCCAAGCCCGAAGCCGGGCCGCTGAAGACCGGGTGCAATGAAGTGCTCGCAGCGGCTCGACCGCCGCGCCAGTCGCTGCGCTTGGTGGCACGTCGGCCGCAGAGCCGCCGCTGCTCGTGATCGTTCGGTCGGCTGCGCTGCAGCCGCTGCGCCAGGCGAGCTGGCACATCGGCCGCGACGCTGCGCCGCCCGTGGGGAGGGGGCAGCCCGTGCGCCAGTCGTCCCACCGCGCTCCCCCCACGCGCCCCCGTCGAATTGCGAGGGGGACTTGTGGGGGGATCTTCAAGCGGTGGGCCGGGAAACCGGCTCACTGCTTCGGCTGCTGAAAAACACCACCCATCCCCAACCCCTTCCCGTGAGGGAAGGGGCCATGCCCACCCCCCGCCCGCCCGTGGGCGGGAGCAAGGGAGTCCGAGCGAGAGGATCAGTTTTCAGGGAACCCGGACCGGGGCCGGCTGGTTGCTCTCGATTGGAGATCGTCATGGCAAACGTTTCTGTCATCCAGCGTCACGCGCACCTGGCCGGGGCCGTCAAGCTCGAATTTGTCAACGGCCGCGAGGGCAAGGTCGCCAAGGCCGTGCTGACCGCGATCAGCAACACGCGGCGCGGTTCGGGCGAGCAGCGCGAGGAGGAATCCACCGCGATCCAGTGGACGCTGTGGGGCAAGCAGGCCGAGAACGCGGCCGAGTACCTGGGCAAGGGCTCGCACGTCAACATCGTCGGGCGCCTGCGCAACAACAACTACGAGAAGGACGGCGAAACCGTCTACGGCATGGCGTTCACGGCCGAGGAGATCGACTACCTCGACAGCCGCGCCGAGAGCGAAGCCCGCCGCACCCGTGGCGACTACAGCGCCCCGCAGGCCGGCAACGGCAGCGCCGAGCCGCCCGCAGTGGCCCCCTCCAGCCGCAAGCCCCGCAACGCGCGCCAGCCGGCGCACGCCGACGCCTGAACCCTCATCGGGTGGGCGTGATGCCGACGAGCCGCGCCCGCCCTTCGACCCTCACTCAACGATCGAAGGAAACCATCATGTACTCGACCCCGACCCTGGCGACCCGCTTTGCCCGCAACACCCGCGTGATGCGCGGCGACCAGCCCCTGAGCGAAGACCAGATGCGCGCCGCGGCGCCGTCCATCTTCGCCGAGGGCAAGCACGCGAGCCGCTCCGAGCGCTACACCTACATCCCCACCATCGATGTACTGCGCGGCCTGCGCAAGGAGGGTTTCGAGCCCTTCATGGTCGCCCAGGGCGCCAGCCGCGTCGAAGGCAAGGCGGAGTTCACCAAGCACATGATCCGCATGCGCCACGCCGGGCAGGTGCAGACCCGGCCCGAGGCGAACGAGATCATCCTGATCAACAGCCACGACGGCGCCAGCAGCTACCAGATGCTGGCCGGCATGTTCCGCTTCGTCTGCTGCAATGGCCTGGTGGTGGGCGAGGTGGTGGAGGACATCCGCATCCCGCACAAGGGCAACATCCAGGGCGAGGTGATCGAAGGCGCGTTCCGCGTGCTCGACGAGTTCGAGGCGGTGAACGAGCACGCCGAGGCGATGAAGGCGCTGCAGCTCCAGCCGCCCGAGGAGATCGCCTTCGCGACCGCGGCCCTGGCCCTGCGCTTCGGCGAGCGCACGGTGGAGGAGGGCGGCGGCCACGCGCCTGCACCGGTGACGGCCGAGCAGCTGATCGAGGCCCGCCGGCCCGAGGACATCGGGCACAGCCTGTGGACGACGTTCCAGCGCGTGCAGGAGAACGTCATCCGCGGTGGCCAGCCGGGCCGCAGCGCCCAGGGGCGCCGGCTGCAGACCCGGCCGGTGGGCAGCATCGACCGCGGCGTGAGCCTCAACCGTGCGCTGTGGATGCTGGCCGAGGAGATGCGCAAGCTGAAGGGCTGACCGCAGGCAGAGCGCGCCAGATTCAGCCTCGAATCTGGCGCGCTCGCAGTGCCGCACCGGCCCGAACATCGGGCTGGTCTTCCCACACGGCCCGAGGAGGCGCCGATGAGTCCCGATGCGATCGAAGCCGCGCTCACGGAATTCGACACCCGTTCGCGCCAGGCGACCCAGGCCGGAGCACAGGCGTTCGCGCGACTGCTCAAGCTGGCCGAGGAGCGCGACTCTGGCCAGATCCCGCGCGTCGCGCGCTTCCTGGCCGCGACGTACAACGGCCGGGCCTTCAAGTTCGACCCGTTCGAGTTGCGCGCCGTCGACATCGCCATCAGCGACGACATGCTGTGCTGCCTCGACGCGCTGCGCTGGGGCCGGGCCGACCTGCACACGCTCATCCCCAACGGAGACGCTCGCGTGCGCGCGGTCATCGAGAGCTGGGGCCTGCGCTGGCCGGACGAATCGTGATCGTCGGGCCGCGCCTGGTGCGCTGAAAAAAAGCGGGCCGGCTTTCGCCGGCCCGCGGGGATACAGACGCCGCGCGCGGCGTCTCCTCGGTCCATCAGTCGGGCGACAGTGCCGCGTCGAGGTCCTGTCCCCCGTAGAACACACCGATGACGGATACGAGCCGCGCGGCCTCGTCCACGGCGTAGGCGATCAGGGTGTGTCCCCTGTGGTGGGTGACGCGAAGGCCGGGGCGGATGTCGTCGCGCGATACGCCGCGCAGCGGAAAGAGCGCCAGGCGCTCGCAGGTCTCGACCACCGCGCTGGTGTAGCGCTCAGCCACCGCCGGCGAGTTCCTCTCGGCGATGTAGACGAACAGCTCTTCGAGCTGGTCGCTCGCCTCGGGCGCATAGACGACGCTGTAGCGGATCAGGCCTTGGTCGGCGCCTTCGCCGATGCCCTCTTGTGTGCGGCGGCCAGTCGCGCCCTGACAGCGTCGACTGCCACCGCACGCGACGGGTCGGCCTTCAACTTGTCGTAGGCCGCGGCGATGTCCTTGCGCAGCCAGTCCTCGACCGCCCGGTCCCGCGCCAGCAGGACCCGCAGGCCGTCCCGGATCACTTCGCTTTCCGTGGCGTACTCGCCAGACGTCACTTTTGCGCGCACGGCCTCGGCCATCTCGTTGGGCAGGGTGATGCTGAATTGCTGGGTCGAGCGCATGGCGGTGGGGTCTGCTGTCGTAGGATTTAATCCTACACCCACCCTGACCGACCCGCGCACCCGCACTCAGCGCGCCCACAGCGTGACCGCCACCGTCCAGGTCAGCGCGGAGGCCGTCGCTGCCGCCGCCGCGTGTGTCAGCCACGCCTCCCACTGCCACCGCGCCGGCCTCGCTCCCGCTTCGGCCATGGTCTTCAGGCGCTGCAGCGAGGCGCCGAGCTCGGCGCCGAACGCAACACGCGCAGCATCGGCCATGGCGCGCGACTGAACCTCGGCGGATCGCTTCGCCGCCTCGTCGGTTCGCGCGAGGATGTGCTGGACCGCCTGCACCTTGGCCCTCTCCGTCAGTGCGGCCACCTGGGCTTCGAATGCGGCGAGCTGGCCGGCCAGGCCGCTGTGGGCATCGGCGAGGGCCTGGCGTGACTGGTCGAGCGCCGGTGCCAGCGCCTCGACCTGCCGCATGAGCTTGGCCGCCTCGCCGATCGCATCGGCGATCAGCGCTTCCCGCGTCGTGGCGGGGTTCGTCATGCTGTGGGCACCGCCGGCGCGCCAACCGACAGGCTCTGGAGGTCCAGCGCGGCGAAGCACGCATCGAGTTCCGGCATGACGCCGCGCGCCAGCCGCTGGATGGCCAGGCGGCGCGCCAGTGCCACCTTGTCAGGCTGAGACTCGGCCTTGGCAATCAGGGCCTTGTAGTCGGTGCCGTCCGCCGCCAGGTCGGCCAACGACTGACCCGTTCCACGCACCAGTGAATAGACCTCGTTGAACGGGAGAGCCGCCGCCGCATTCGGCTTGGCGATGCCCTTCGAGGCGCAGTACGCCAGCAGCGTCGCAAAGGTGGTCTCGACAGGATCCTCATCGTCGATCTGGTTGAAGACCACCCGCAGCCGATCGTGAGGGACGCCGATGCGCACCAGTTCCGCCAGCGTGGCGGCCGTGTCCTGCTGCTGCTTCCGGTCCGGCACGGTCGGCACCACGAAGCCATCGAAGTCCCGCTGGCTGTCGCGGTAGCGTCGCATCAGCTTGAGCAGTTCCTCGACGTTGCTCGCGCCGATGTCGACCACGACGTTGTCGACGCCCAGCAGGAACTCCTGCAGCTGCGCGAACTGACGGCCGCGGATGCGTACCGACTGGCCGTTGTCGGCATTGATGCTCTCGACCGCGACGACCTGGCAGTCAGGGATGCGAGGGGAGAGCAGATGACAGGCCACGGTGGACTTGCCGACGTTGCCCGAGAAATTGATGACGGCGAGCTTCATGGAGTCTCCTTGGACCGTGAGAGAGGGTTGCTGTCGTGCGCGGCGAAGAACGCTTCGGCGTCTTGCTTGCAGTCGAAGTCACGGGCGACGGCCGTACTGGGGTCGCCCTGCGGAACCGCTGCAGGGGCAAGTGCCGCGATCGACAATTTCGCGCGGGCCTGCCCGGCAGCGCTTGTCGCAGAAGGCGCCTGCGTCTCGCGTGGGCTCATGTCCAGCGCCTTCGCTAGGGTGCCGGCAGGGTGCTCCGTGGCGGCCCGCGCGGCTTCGCGCTGAACGGTGCTGTTGCTCACGAGCACTCCGACGTCCGCCAGCGCCTCGCGGATTGCCTCGAAGGTGTAGCCCTGCGCGCGCAGCCGGGCGATCTCGGCGGCGAACGCTCGAGCCTTGCGGGCGTTGGGGCCGGGAGGGCGGACGGGGACCAGGTTCATCGGCTCCTCGCGGAGGACGCGCTGTTCAGGCGTTGTGCAAGTTCTGCGCATTCGCTATGCAGGCTGTGCAGCCTTTGTGCATCGCTTGACCGCGACGCGTTCACCTTTGTGCATTGCCTACGCATCGATTGGTCAGTGCCTATGCATCGCCTATGCGGTGGTTAGTCGAGACCATCGTAGGCATGCGCACGGGCACGCGCATGCGACTTTTCGGCCGGAATCTCGCAGGCAAGCTGCCTCGATTCGAGCCAATACTGGTCTTCAAGGTGAGTGCAGAGATAGGCGGCCTGCCGCCAGTTTCACAAGCGCTTCGCGACCCTCCATTCGTCGTCTCATGAACAACACTGCCCATGACTTCGTCACGGTCGATATGCGCGGCCTGAAGGCCGCGCTGGTGGCACGTGCACAGGCCGAGCGCGTGAGCGTGTCGGTGCTGGTCCGCGGCGCGGTGGCGCGCGATCTCGGGCTTGCAGCCGATGGCGAAGCAGACCGCATGGATGCGCTCACGGCAGGCCCTGCAAGTGCCGCCAGCGTCAAGCTGTCGATTCGGATGTCCGCCGAGGAGGCGCGCCAGCTCGCCGCGGGAGCGCGTGCCGCAGGCCTGTCGCGCGGCGCCTATCTGGCCGGCCTGATCGCCAACGTGCCCGTGCTGTCCGACGGCGGCGGCCGGACCGAGCACATCGCCATCTTGATGGCGTCCTGCGCCGAACTGTCGACCCTCAGCCGCAACGTCCACCGCCTGACGGCGCTGCTGCGCCAGGCAAACTTGGAGCCGGCTAGGCCCTACCGGGCGATGTTGGACACCCTGGCAGGCGACGTGCGTCGCCACCTTGAACTGGCCGCCCGCGTCTTGTCCGACCTGCAGCCGCAGAGCCGCAGTGCTCGGCCCACGGCTCGATCAGCCCAGTGACGAAAGGAGTTCCCCATGACTCAAGCCCCCAACATCGACGGCATCCTGATCACCTGGGGCGATCGGCTCTTCTATCCGGGCAACCGCATCGTCAAGGGCAAGCCTCAGCCGCGGCTTAGTGGTCAGGCCGCACAGCAGCGGGCGGCAGCGATCCGTCGACGCATCGAGGCCACTGTGGTGCGGCGTGCGCCGCAGGTCATGGTCAAGGTGACGGGGGGAGGGCGGGGCATGAAGGCCATCGCGGCGCACTTCCGATACATCA
Source organism: Rubrivivax sp. (assembly GCA_035438245.1). Lineage (GTDB taxonomy): Bacteria > Pseudomonadota > Gammaproteobacteria > Burkholderiales > Burkholderiaceae_C > Rubrivivax. Next base: position 10,923 of record DAORHX010000004.1, on the reverse strand, counting down.
GCAAGAACGGCAGGCTGGAGATCGAGGACCAGCGCGGCGAGACGCTGCGGGGCAAGGACACGCTGCACGACTTGGCCGACGAGTGGCGGCTCGGTGGTTCTCTGATCCCGGACGAAGCCGAACCCGGTCACCGGCGTGAGGCTTTCAACATCATGCTGTCGATGCCGCGAGGCACCGACCCGGCCAGTGTGCATTGGGCGGCACGGGAGTTTGCGAAGTCCGAGTTGGCCGACCACAAGTACGTCATGGTGCTGCATGACCACCAGGCCAACCCCCACGTGCACATCAGCGTGCGGGCCGAGTCGGTGCGCGGCCGGCGCCTGAACCCACGCAAGAGCGACCTGCACCGCTGGCGCGAGACCTTCGCGGCGAAGCTTCGAGAGCGCGGGATCGAAGCCGAGGCGACGCGGCAGGCGACTCGGGGCGCTGCGCGGCGCTATCCAGAGCTCTGGCAGGTCAAGGCGCGCGACGGCGGCCGGCTGCTCAAGCTTCCGGTGCCCGGAAAGCTGAGCGTGGCCGGGCAGGCCAGCCGCGAGGCAGCACAAAAGTCTTGGCGCGAACTCGCCAAGGCCCTCGCAGCCACAGGCAGCGACGTCGACCAGCGACTCGCGCGCTCGATCGAGGCCTTTGCCGCGGCCATGACCCGCCAGCCTGGCGCCACGTTGGCGCCGAGCCGCGATCCGCAACGATCGACGCCAGACAGGAATCGGTAGCGCATGATACTGGATATGCGTACAGTATCCCGCTCTTCCTTTGTTTCGCTCGACGACGGCCATGAACGCCCCAAACCTACCGCTGCTGCCTGAAGTGAGGATCGGCGGGCAGCACACCGGTCAACAAGACCTCGCCCTCGCCAGCGAGGGTGTGCAGCGCTATCTGTGGAACAGCGCATTCGGCGCGATGCTGATCGAAGTGCGCGACGGCACGGCCTTCGTGAACGGCGCACGTGTGGCGTCGATCGCCGAACTGCGCGCCACCGAGGCATGAGGCTGGCTCGGCCATCCGCAGGAGGTGTCGCGTGAACGGCCCGAGGACTCGCGCGCTCTTTCGCAAGCCCGACGCGGCGGTTGCTACGATGCTGCGGCGCCCGAGGAGCGCTCGTACACCGATGAACGCCGTAGAAATCGAACAAGCCATCTCTGACCTGGCACTCCAGCCCTTCGACGCTGCCGAGTTCCCATTCGCCTTTCTGGCCGCCTTCGGCAACAAGGACACTGCGCTCAAGCGCCTGCGCGTCGGCAATAACAATGCATCCGACGTGCCTGGCGGCGTGCTCCAGCGCAACAACATCCACATCGCTGTCTGCCCGTCCGGCGGCACCGGGGCCGGGCTGCAGGCGCTGCGCAGCAGCCCGGCCACCGCCAAGGGCAAAGCCAAGTTCATTCTGGCCACCGACGGCCAGACGCTCGAGGCCGAAGACCTGACCGCCGGCGAAACCATCGCCTGCAACTACCCCAGCTTCCCCGATCACTTCGGATTCTTCCTGCCGCTGGCCGGGATCTCCACCGTCAAGGAGATCAAGGACAACCCCATCGACGTGCGAGCCACCGGCCGCCTGAACAAGCTGTACGTCGAGCTGCTGCGCGAGAACCCGGACTGGGCGACGGCCGAGCGCCGCGGGGACATGAACCACTTCATGGCCCGGCTGATCTTCTGCTTCTTCGCTGAGGACACCGACATCTTCAACGGCGAGGCGCTGTTCACCCGCACCGTCGAGCAGATGAGCGACCGCGACGCCGGCAACACGCACCAGGTGCTGTCCGAGATCTTCCGCGCGATGAACGTGAAGATCGCCGACCGCGCCGCTGCCAACCTGCCGCGCTGGGCCGACGCCTTCCCGTACGTGAACGGCGGCTTGTTCTCCGGCAGCGCCGAGGTGCCGCGCTTCACGCGCATGGCGCGCACCTACCTGCTGCACGCCGGCACGCTGAACTGGAAGCAGATCAACCCCGACATCTTCGGCAGCATGATCCAGGCGGTGGCCGACGAGGACGAGCGCGGCGAGCTGGGCATGCACTACACCAGCGTGCCCAACATCCTGAAGGTGCTGAACCCGCTGTTCCTGGACGACCTGCGTGCGCAGTTGGAGGCCGCGGGCGACAACAAGATCAAGCTGCTGAACCTGCGCAAGCGCATGGCGCGCATCCGTGTCTTCGACCCGGCCTGCGGCAGCGGCAACTTCCTCGTCATCGCCTACAAGCAGATGCGGGAGATCGAGGCGGAGATCAACCGCCGGCGCGGCGAGTCGCACCTGGGTAGCGAGATCCCGCTGACGAACTTCCGCGGGATCGAGTTGCGGGACTTTCCGGCGGAGATCGCGCGGCTGGCACTGATCATCGCCGAGTTCCAGTGCGACGTGCTGTATCGCGGGCAGAAGGATGCGCTGGCGGAGTTTCTGCCGCTGTCGGCGGAGAACTGGATCGTTTGCGGCAATGCGCTTCGTTTGGATTGGCTCGCGATCTGCCCCCCGACCGGCACGGGCGTGAAGGTGACGGCGGACGACCTTTTTGAGACACCGCTGGACCAGGCCGAGATTGATTTCGAGAACGAGGGCGGAGAGACCTATCTCTGTGGCAATCCACCATACCTGGGCAACACGTATCAGACTCCTGAGCAGAAAGCCGATATTCGTAGTGTGGTGAATGGCCGTAGCGACTCGCCCGGATTTCTGGACTACGTCGCGGGATGGTTCATTAAGGCGGCGGACTACATCAGCCGGGCGGATGGCATTGCAGCGTTTGTCAGCACGAATTCGATCTGCCAAGGCCAATCGGTTCCGATCCTATGGCCCATCGTGTACGGCACTGGTTGTGACATTCAGTTTGCTTACACGTCATTCAAATGGGCAAATCTCGCGAGCAACAATGCGGGCGTTACCGTGGCTGTCGTTGGTATCGGAGCGACGAACGCGAAACTGCGCCGTTTGTATTCGACTCAGCAAGACAGCTCGGTGGTGTTGCGAGAGGGTCCGTCTATCACGCCGTACCTCACGCTCGGCCCATGCATCCTCGTTGACAAGCAGAGTACGCCGATATCGGTTCAGGGAACCATGGAGTTCGGCAACAAGCCAAGCGATGGTGGACATTTGCTGTTGAGCCGAGATGAATTGGTAGCACTGGGCTTGTCTGCAGCGCAGCGGGCGCGCTTCATCCGGCGCATCTATGGTGCGCATGACCTCATCAACGACAGTGCGCGATTTTGTATCTGGATCGAGGATGAGCACCTTGAGGAGGCGCTGGATATTCCAGAGTTTCGCCGTCGCATTGACGCCGTGCGCGAACTGCGGCTTGCGAGCCCCGACAAGGGCGCGCGAACTATTCTTGCAAAACGACCGCATCAGATGAAGTTGATGCGAATCGGAAGGTTCCAAACGATCATCGTCCCAATCCACTCCTCTGAAAGCCGGCCATTTCTCCCAGTTGGGCTGACGGATGACAGAAGTACGTTGACCAATGCGACATACGGTCTCTACGACGCCCCGCTCTGGAATATGGCCCTCATCGCCAGCCGTCTGCATCTGGTCTGGATAGCCACCGTCTGCGGCAAGCTCGAAACACGCTATCGCTACTCCAACACCCTCGGCTGGAATACCTTTCCCGTCCCGCTGCTGACCGAGCAGAACAAGGCCGACCTGACCCGTTGCGCCGAGAACATCCTGCTCGCTCGCGAGGCGCATTTCCCCGCCACCATCGCCGACCTCTACGACCCGGACACGATGCCGGAGAACCTGCGCCAGGCCCACGAGCACAACGACGAGGTGCTGGAACGCATCTACATCGGCCGCCGCTTCAAGAACGACACCGAGCGGCTGGAGAAACTGTTCGACCTGTACACCAAGATGGTGGCGAAGGCGAGCGCAGCCAAGCCGACCAAGGCGGCGCCGGCCAAGCGGGCCGCGCGAAAGGCTGCTGCATGAGCGAGCGCCCGGCCAGTCTGACGCCGCTGCCACAGGGCTACGCCGAGTGGCTGGCGGAGCTGAAGCGCCGCATCCACGGCGCGCAGCAGCGCGCCACGCTGGCCGTCAACCGCGAGCTGGTGCTGCTGTACTGGCAGATCGGGCGCGACATCCTGGCGCGGCAGGCCGATCAAGGCTGGGGCGCCAAGGTCATCGAGCGGCTGGCGCACGACCTGCGTACCGCGTTCCCGGAGATGAAGGGCTTTTCGCGGGCCAACCTGATGTACATGCGCGCCTTCGCCGAAGCCTGGCCCGATGAGCCAATCGTCCAACAGCTTGTTGGACGATTGCCCTGGGGCCACAACCTGGTGCTGCTGACGCGCCTGAAAGACAGCGCGCAGCGCATGGCCTATGCCGGCGCCGCCATCGAGCACGGGTGGTCGCGCAACGTGCTGAACATCCACATCGAAACCCGTCTGCTGGAGCGCACCGGCCAGGCGGTGACCAACTTCGACCTGACCTTGCCGCAGCCGCACTCCGACCTGGCCCGCGAGTCGCTGAAGGACCCTTACCGCCTGGACTTCTTGGGCCTGGGGCGCGAGGCGGGCGAGCGCGCCATCGAGCAGGCGATGGTCAAGCACGTCACCGAATTCCTGCTGGAGCTGGGTGCAGGGTTTGCCTTCGTGGGCCGGCAGGTGCTGCTGGACGTCGGCGGCGACGAGTTCTTCATCGACCTGCTTTTCTATCACTTGAAGCTGCGCTGCTACGTGGTGATCGAGCTCAAGGGCGGCAAGTTCAAGCCCGAGCACCTGGGCCAACTGGGCTTCTACCTCACGGCCGTGGACGCCCAGGTGAAGCACCCACAGGATGGCCCCACCATCGGGCTGCTGCTGTGCAAACACAAGAACAAGGTGGTGGCGGAATACGCGCTGCGCAACAACACGCAACCCATCGGCGTGGCCGAGTATCAGCTGGTCGAAGCCCTGCCGCCCGAGCTGCAGACCAGCCTGCCCAGCATCGAGCAGATCGAGCGCGAGCTGGGCGGCGATGATGCCGGCGGGGAGGAAGAAGAAGCATGACGAATCCGATCAACACCCGCACCGTGCCGTCGGTCTCCATCACCACGGCGCGCACGGGGGCGTCCGCCAAGGCCAACGAGCTGGGCATGCGCACGATGCAGGAGCGCGCCTACGCCAGGCGTGGCGAGCAGTACCTGCTCATCAAGAGCCCGCCTGCCTCGGGCAAGAGCCGGGCGCTGATGTTCATTGCGCTGGACAAGCTGAACAACCAGGGGCTGAAGCAAGCTATTGTGGTGGTGCCGGAGCGGTCGATCGGCGGCAGCTTCGCCGACGAGGCGCTGACGCAGCACGGCTTTTACTGGGACTGGCAGGTCGCGCCGCAGTGGAACCTGTGCAACGCGCCCGGCATCGACGAGCCGCGCGTCGCCCGGTCCAAGGTCGAGGCCGTCAAGAAGTTCTTGGCCAGCGATGACAAGGTGCTGGTCTGCACCCACGCGACCTTCCGCTTTGCGGTGGAGGAGCTGGGCATCCAGGCCTTCGACAACCGGCTGATCGCCATCGACGAGTTCCACCACGTCTCGGCCAACCCCGACAACAAGCTCGGCAGCCAGCTGGGCGCCTTCATCGCGCGCGACAAGGTGCACGTGGTCGCGATGACCGGCTCCTACTTCCGCGGCGACAGCGAAGCGGTGCTTGCGCCCAGCGACGAGGGCAGGTTCGAGACCGTCACCTACACCTACTACGAGCAGCTCAACGGCTACCGGTGGTTGAAGTCGCTCGACATCGGCTACTTCTTCTACACCGGCCGGTACGTCGACGCCGTGGCCAAGGTGCTGGACCCGGCGCTGAAGACCATCGTCCACATTCCCAGCGTCAACTCGCGCGAGAGCCTGAAAGACAAGGAGCGCGAGGTCAACGAGATCATGCACGCGCTGGGCGACTGGAAGGGCATCGACGAGACGACCGGCTTCCACCTGATCCAGGCCAGGGACGGCCGCACCTTGAAGGTGGCCGACCTGGTGGACGACAGCGACGCGGCCAAACGCTCGCGCGTGCTGGCCGCGCTGAAAGACCCCGCGCACAAGGATGACCGCGACCACGTGGACATCATCATCGCGCTGGGCATGGCCAAGGAAGGCTTCGACTGGATCTGGTGCGAGCACGCCCTGACCATCGGCTACCGCAGCAGCCTGACCGAGGTGGTGCAGATCATCGGCCGCGCCACGCGCGATGCCCAGGGCAAGGAGCGCGCGCGCTTCACCAATCTGATTGCCGAGCCCACGGCGGAGCAGTCTGCGGTGGCCGAAGCCGTGAACGACATGCTCAAGGCGATCTCGGCCAGCCTGCTGATGGAACAGGTGCTGGCCCCGCGCTACGAGTTCACGCCGCGCAACGCTGGCGCGCAGGAAGGCTTCGACTACGGCCCCGACGGCTACGTGGACGGCGGCAAGAACCTGGGCGTGAACAAGGAGACCGGCGAGGTCCACATCGAGATCAACGGCCTGGCCAAGCCCAAGAGCAGGGAAGGCCAGCGCATCTGCAAGGAAGACCTGAACGAGGTCATTGCGGCCTTCATCCAGGACAAGCCGGCGCTCGAGCGCGGCACGCTGGACAAGGAGAACACCATCCCCGAGGAGCTGACGATCGAGCGCCTGGGCAAGATCGTGCGCGAGCGCTACCCGGAGCTGAGTGAGGCCGACCAGGAAGCGGTGCGCCAGCACGCCATCGCCGTCATCAACATCACGCAGCAGGCGAAGCTGGCGCTGGACACCTTCGACACGCCCGACCCGGCGCAGCCGCCGGCCCTAACCCCCGGCGGCGACGAGGCCGGCACCGCGGTGAAGGGCAACACCGACCTGATCGACGGTGTGCGCAAGTTCATCAACGTGCGCGACCTGGACATTGACCTTATCGACCGCATCAACCCGTTCGAGGCGGCCTACGCGGTGCTGGCCAAGACCATGGACGAGAAGTCCCTGCGCCAGATTCAGGCCAGCATCGCTGGCAAGAACATCAAGATCACCGAGGACGAGGCGCGCGAGCTGGCGAAGCGCGCCCTGCAGTTCAAGACCGAGCGCGGCCGCGTGCCCGACATCAACTCGGCCGACGCCTGGGAGAAGCGGATGGCTGAGGGCGTGGTGGCCTTTGCGCGCTATCGCGCGCAGGCCAAGGCCGCCCAGGCGCAAGGGGGCGCGGGCCATGGCTGACCTGGACGACGACGAACTGTTGGAGGCCCTGGGTGTCGAGGTAGCGCCCGTCAAGGCCGGGGGCCACACGCCGCGCGAAGAACGCATCATTGCGGGCTTCGAGGACATTCTTCGCTTCTACGACACGCACAAGCGCGCGCCTCAGCACGGCGAGGGGCGTGACATCTTCGAGCGTCTGTACGCCGTGCGGCTGGATCAGCTTCGCAAACTGCCAGAGGCGCGCGGCTTGCTGGCCGAGCTTGACAAGCCGGGCCTGCTGGCCGAGGCGTCGTCGACTCCCGCGGGTCCGCATGAGTTGGACGAGGATGCCTTGTTGGCCGAACTCGGCGTTGGCAGTGACCCGGCCGACCCCTCCGACATCACGGTGCTGCGGCATGTGCGCCCGCTTGCAGAGCGACAGGCCGCAGAGGAGATTGCCGAGCGCACACCGTGCGAGGACTTCGAGAAGTTCCAGCCGCTGTTCGAGCGCGTAGAGCGGGAGCTCAAGGAGGGCGTGCGCAAGGCGATCGCGTTCAAGGGCGAGGCTAGCGTCGAGCAGGGCAACTTCTTCATCGTCGGCGGGCAGTTCGCCTACGTCGCCGAGAAGGGCGAAGAGTTCGAGACCAGCAGTCGACAACCCGATGCGCGGCTGCGGCTCATCTACGGCAACGGGACCGAGAGCAATCTGCTGATGAGGTCACTGCAAAGGGCTCTCACCCAAGACGGCAACGGACGGCGGCTGAGCGAACCCGATGCGGGCCCCCTGTTCGCGACGGAGCACGGCCCGCAGTTCGGCGACGCCGCCGAGCCGGATGACATCGAGACCGGCACGATCTACGTGCTGCGCAGCCACTCCAAGCACCCGTTCGTTTCCGAGCACCGCACGCTGATACACAAGATCGGCGTGACGGGGGGAAAGGTCGCGACCCGCATCGCCGACGCTGAGAACCAGGCGACCTACCTGCTGGCGCCAGTCGAAATCGTGGCGGAGTACAAGCTGCACAACCTCAACCGAACCAAGATGGAGAACATCTTCCATCGGCTGTTCGGTGCGGTACAGCTGGACCTGGCGATCGAAGACCGTTTCGGTAAGCCGGTGAAGCCGAGGGAGTGGTTTGTCGTGCCGCTGCAGGTGATCGACGAGGCCGTGGAGCGCATTCGTGATGGGTCGATCACGCAGTTTATGTATGACCCGGGATCGGCGAGGCTGGTGAGCGGCGTAACGGACGCTTGAGCGCTCAGGAGCGTGATGCTGTCCGAAAGCCTGGGTCCGCGGGCGACGGCCCTGGACCATGAGTGAGCTCCATCGCTACGTTGTCGGTTACCCGCGATAAGGCGCCGGAACGTGAGCGTTGCAGCGGTTGCCGCCTTTGGCCGCTGACGCGCGTACGCTCGCTGACTGCCGTAAAGCGTTCACACGGCCCGACTGCCGCTGGGCTGCATGAATGTCGGCAGTACGCAGGTACGCAGTCATAGCGGCAGCGCCGGGCGCTGCTGGCCTGTTAGATTTGACGCCGAGCCCCACCGTGGGACGGCACAGGTACGTCGCGAGCGTTGACCGAAACTCCTGCAGTCGGAGGGCGGCGTCATCCACAAGATTAAGGAGGAGTTGGATGAACAGAGGTTCCGTCTGGCAAAAGTGGGACCTGCATATCCACACGCCAGCCTCTTTTCACTGGAACGAAGCCCAGAAGCTCCGGGACGCCACTACCCCGGCAGAACGCTCCGCATTAATGAAGCGTGTGGTTGAAGGCCTGAACAACAGCGACTGTGCGGCTGTCGCCGTCATGGACTACTGGACCTTCGATGGCGTGAAAGCACTGCGGCAGTACCTCGCCGAGCCTGGGGCTACACCTCTGAAGCCCACACTCTTCCCTGGCATCGAGCTGCGTGTCGTTTCGCCAGGCGACTTCCGGCTGAACATGCATGTCCTGCTCCATCCGGCCCTGTCTTCGGAGAAGCTCGACACCTTCAAGAGCCAGTTGCATCTGTCCCCGCGCGACAAGCCGCTGTCCGACGAGTTCCTCGTCGAGTATGCCCGTTGTGACATTACAGACGGGAGGCTTTCGGAGCTCGGGTTCGCTCGGGATAAGGTGATGAAGGAGGACCAGGCTGCACTGATGGTGGCGTCCATGGTCGCGGAGATCACACCCCAGTCGCTCAAAGCGGCTCTGGCGACCTTCGGTCCCGAGGAAGCAATCTTGTTCGTGCCGTTCGACACCAGCGACGGTCTGCGCGAGATCAACTTCCGCCAGCACAACGGCTACCCGCGAGAGTTCCTCCAGTGGGAGGCAATCTTTGAGGTAAGCAATCTCGCCTCGCGCGATGCGTTCGTGGGCATCAAGACCGATGCCAATAAGCAGTTCTTCGAGGACTTCCAGAGCGTCATCAAGCATCCGAAGCTGGCAGTACGCGGAAGCGACGCACACCGGACTGCCGACTACGGAAAGTTCCCCGGCGACAAGGTGACCTGGATAAAGGCTGCGCCAACATTCGAGGGGTTGCTGCAAGCGTGCAAGGAGCCAGCCAACCGCTCCTTCATCGGCCCGAAGCCTCCCAAGGTCGAGTTCGTCGCCCAGAACCCGCACCTGTTCATCGACAAGATTGAGCTGAGAAAGGCTGAGGGCGCCAAAGAGGCCGCACCCTGGTTTGAGGACCAGCAGGTTGCATTCAACCCCGACTTGGTAGCGCTCATTGGTCGAAAGGGCAGCGGGAAGAGTGCCTTGGCTGACATTCTTGGCTGGATTGGCAACACTCCGATCGACCGTTACTTCTCATTCCTGCACGACACGCGGTTCAAATTCTCGAAGGACAACAAGGCCAAGTCCTTTGAGGCGAGGCTGGCCTGGAATTCGGATAAGGCGCCGGCCACCTGGAGGTCTCTCGACTCGCCCCGAGAGCCCTCGGTGGCGCGGGTGAGGTATCTCCCACAGCGCTACTTCGAAGAACTCTGCAATGACCACGTCAAGGGAGACGACCAACTCCTCCAAGACGAGCTACAAGCGGTCATCTTCTCCCACATCTCGCAGCACGCGAGGCAAGGAATGACGTCGTTCGGAGCTTTGATTGCCCGGCGAACTGAGAACATTGAAGCAGAGCTGGAGCGCCTGCGCTCGGACCTCAAGGGTGTCAATCACACCATCCTGACCGTCTCCCAGGAGGTGAGCGCAGATAGCCGCCGCAAGCTAGTCGAACGGGTGCGCTTGGCCGTTGCTCAGCTCCACGCGCTACGCGACACCGAGCCGCCAAAGCCGGAAGCGCCCAAGGCAGGCGGCGCAGAAGAGACGCGAAAGGCGGAGGCCTTGGCAGCGTTGAACGCGAAGATCGAGGAACTGCGCCGGTCGCAGCAAGCGGTCAAGAGTGCCCTCGAAGAGCAAAAGCAGCGAGGGCAGAGGCTTGCGGACATTGAGCGACAAGCCCAGGCGCTTGAGCGTCATGTCGAGCAAGAGCGCGCGATGCTGGCTTCAAAGCTCGCTGATATAGGCATCGAGCTGCCTGGCCTTATCGAGTTCAAGCTCAACGTAGGCCTTCTCGCCGCGGCCAAGGCGAAGATCGACGAAGAAGCGACCGTTCTCGGCCGAACGCTCGATCCCATCGCGGAGGGTTCACCCGCGGCTGAGCTGGTACAGCTGGAAGAGAAGCTCTCGACCGAGCGCGCAACGCTGGAGGAGCCTCTCAGGCTGTACCAGGCGGCGCTGGAGAAGCGCAAGGACTGGGAGGCTCTCTGGGCTGCGGCAGTCGGGGTCGATGGCCAGGACGATGGCTTCCGTGCGTATTTCACGCCATCGCGGACACCCATTTCACGGGATCGCGGACAGCGTTT